>DATBMP010000418.1:0-9284 GCA_036554845.1 Pyrinomonadaceae bacterium | reverse complement strand
GCTTCAAAGACTCAACAACCTCTTCGAGTAGATTTAAACTTTTACGTTCCTTTTGGACTGCTTCGATTAGTAATCCAGCCGAGGTTGCCGACTGACCAAGTTCTTGTTCAGCACGCGCGGCCTCAACTCCTTCGACAGCTTCGGATTCAATCTCCAACGCTTCCTTGAGTGCTTTACGAGATTCGGCCATTTGAAAAACTCCATTCCTTTACCGCGGTTTTCTGATTTGTTGGTGCTCTTTGCAATTACTGCGCCCCCAATTCGCGCCACGCATGGATCAACGCTATTTCGCACATGACTGGCGGCTTTCTTGATGAGACCCGTGCGTTCAAACACGGTTGGCACTCATGTTGCGCAGGGAGGAGTTAACGCACTTATTCTGAGGATTGGTGCTCTGTAACTAAACAATGGAAAGTGAAGCTGTACAGTAAACCTACACAGCACGGAGGTGAGAGATGCCTAAGAAGAGTACGAAGAGTAGTCGCGAGTTGGTTGATACCGGGAAGGACAAGAGGTTTGTTCGTCGCGACTCGAAGGGGCAATTTGATGAGGTCGCGGACGTTGGACGATCAATTGCTCAAGACAGGAAACAGGAAGCAAAGAACAAAGTGCCTCCTGGACAGGGAGACCGCGGTGATCAAAAGCGCAAGTAACGATCGTGATGACAGATTTTTAGGCGGCCCGGTCTTCTCCGCGGCCGCCTTGCTTGCGCCTACCCGTCTTTTGAAAATATTCATTCAACATGCGCGCGTGGCAGATCAAACACATTCGCTCGGTTTCTCTCGAGGGATCGATACGAATGATGGTTCCACACCAGGCGCAACGGACTGGAAACTCTTGTTTCGGAGTAATGCTCATGCTGATCATTTGATGAAGCCTTACTGTTTAGGATTTCGTATCGAGTCGCGCTCGTCTCGTCGATACTGCTTCGAACACAGACACGCGCAACCTCTTTTCGAAAATGCATCAAATCGCGTTCCCACCACGAAGAGAATTTCATGACTCGAATCGAACATCTCCAAACCACTGGCATCGTTCGCACTGGCAAACCCCAAAGAGGGTTTCGTTACCGGCGCGCAAACACGCAGAACGGTCACGGAAAGATCAGCGCGGCAGACTTGAAACGCATCGACAACCTAAAGATCCCTCCGGCATGGACGGATGTCGCGATCAGCCCGCGCGAGAAGGCAAAACTTCAAGCTGTCGGAAAAGATGCAGCGGGTCGATGGCAGTATCTGTACCACGAGAGTCACACGCGCATTCAGGAACTTAAGAAGTTCAAACGGCTAGTCCACTTTACCGAAGCGTTGCCGCAAGCACGCGCAACTGTTCGCCGTCACCTGCGACTGCGCGGGTTGGTTCGAGAGCGCGTGATGGCAGCAATCCTAAGAATTCTGCTGACCTGTTTCATGCGTCCCGGAAGTCATGCGTATGCGAGTGAGAATGGTAGTTACGGAATCGCAACGCTGCGTCCGAAGCACGTGAAGGTAAAGGGCGAAACTATCGATTTTGATTTTCCTGGGAAGTCAGGTGTGCGTCAGCAACGTCAGTTGAAAGACAAGTCGGTCGCTAAAGTTGTGCGCGCGCTCTTGAAAGCGGGTGGACGCGAAGTCTTTAAGTACCAGAACGGCGATGGCCAAATGGTCAACGTAACCAGCCGTCACATCAATGAATATGTAAAGGAAGTGATGGGCGAACGATTCAGCGCAAAAGATTTTCGTACCTGGGCTGGAACACTAGTGTGCGCCTGCGCGTTGGCCCGTGCGGGTACGGAACTCACAGACAAACCAACGGTGCGAAAGCGAAAGATTGTAGCAGCGATTAAAGAGACCGCTGAGGTTCTGGGCAATACACCCGCCGTGTGTCGCAGCTCGTACATCTCGCCAGAAGTGTTGAATGGTTTTCTCAAAGGAAAAATAATCGATAACTACTTTGATACACTGGAAGAGTTTCTGTCACACAACGGTAGGAAGCTTCACCCGGCTGAAGATTCGTTGCTGAGGTTTTTAAAGACGCGTGCGACGACGTGAAGACGGAGTGGATGGATGGTTGTGAAGATGCAGTAGATCGATCGCTGTGAAGATTCATCAAGGTTTCATCTTAAAGTTATCTCAGCATTAATTTTCAGGTGAGGAAGGGCGGTTCACCCCCGCCGGCTCCCCAGCAACACTGAGATTTCAAATCAGACTTTCATCAAGGTTTCACCTTAAAGTTATCTCAGCATCAATTTTCAGGTGAGGAAGGGTGGTTCACCCCCGCCGGCTCCCCAGCAACACTGAGATCTCAAATCAGACTTTCATCAAGGTTTCACCTTAAAGTTATCTCGATCTTTTAGCGCAGGTCGAACAACCCAACAACACCACTGGCACTGTGATTGCCACTCAACCGGTACGCTGAGTTTTGTCGTTCGGTTTGAATGCAGCGTCAATTCAAGGGAGGAAACTAGATGGAAGGACCACTAAGAGGAATTCTCGCCGGTGCGGCAGCATGGAAGTTTGGTGGCGGATGTATTTCTACCATCCTTATCTTCATTCTCGTTTTTTGGCTGCTGGGCTTCGTTAACTGCTAAACGGTTGAGGCGATTGACAAACATCACTCGCCTTCCCTTTCCCATTGAGTATGAACAAAACCTAATTCAGGTTTGTCTATTCGTTCATACGTATGCGCACCAAAATAATCTCTCTGAGCTTGTGTCAGATTTAAGGGCAGGTTGGCCGCACGGAGCATGTCAAAGTACCCGAGACTCGAAGTCATCGCCAATGCCGGCACGCCTTGTTGCAAAGCCATTCCCACAACCATGCGCCACTTGTGCTGCGCCTGTTCTACCCGCGTTTTGAAATGCGAATCAAGAAGTAAACTAGGCAAGTCAGGTTGTCGCTGATACGCCTGCTTGATATTTTTTAGGAAACGCGCGCGAATAATGCAGCCTCCTTGCCAGATGCGCGCCACCTCACTGAGATCAATGTTCCAGTCCCAATAAAGTGAACCCGCACGCATCAGATTCATCCCCTGGGCATATGAACAGATCTTCGATGCATACAACGCCTGCCGCACCGCATCAATCAACGCCTTCTTGTCGCCATTGAAAGTAGCAGCAACCGGACCATTCAGTTGCTTACTCGCCTTAACTCTTGCTTCTTTCTGGGCCGAAAGATTACGCGCAACCATCGCCGCGTCGATGGTGGGAATGGGCACGCCTAGATCGAGCGCAACCTGGCTGGTCCATCTTCCCGTTCCTTTCTGCCCTGCCTTATCAAGAATCAGGTCAACCAGCGGCTTACCGGTTTCTGCATCCTTAACGCGCAGGATCTTCGCCGTGATCTCGATTAAATAAGCCTGAAGTTCACCCTTATTCCACTCCTCAAAAACATCGGAAATCTCGTCGGCGCCGAGGTGCAGAACTGAGCGGAGAATGTCGTAGGTCTCGGCGATGAGTTGCATGTCGGCATACTCGATACCGTTGTGGACCATCTTGACATAGTGGCCCGAACCGCCGGGTCCGATGTAGGTCACACATGGCCCATCGTCGACCTTCGCGGCGATCGCTTCCCAAATCGGGCGAATCTGTTCGTACGCTTTCAGGTTGCCCCCCGGCATCAAACTTGGTCCTTCGAGTGCTCCTTTTTCTCCGCCGGAAATACCCGACCCGATCAGAAAGAGTTCTTTCGTTTCCAATTGCTGCTGCCGGCGGTAAGTGTCTTTGAAATAGGAGTTGCCTCCATCGATGATGATGTCCTGTTTGCTCAGGTATGGCTTTATCAGATCGATGGTCCAGTCGGTCGGATCACCCGCCTTCACCAGCATGATGATCTTCCGCGGTCGCTCGAGCAGACGAATGAATTCCTTGGGAGACCGACCAGCGCCAATGTCTTTTGTTTCGTGTTGTTGGATGAACTTCTCGATGACCGGCGCTTCGCGATCGTAGACCGCAACCGAGTAGCCATGTCGTTGAATGTTCAAGGCCAGGTTACGACCCATTACTCCGAGTCCGATCAGTCCAACCTTGTAAAGGGGTTCATTTTTTCCAGGCATGGTTTGGTAGTGGTTGAAAGTGCCGGGGTAAGTTGAACAGATTACTGGTTTGGGTAGCAGTACGTTTAGGGGACACTCTTTGCGATCAACTTCTCAAGCTTTGCTAAACCCGATTCGAGATCAGTTCCGAGATCCACACGAATCGCGCGCCGCCCCCGAGACGCAAGAGCTTGAAAGTCTCCTAACGCCTGCGCCTGCTTCAAAATGCTGAAAGTGTAGCTCTCACCGGGAACCGCTATCTCATGTCTGTCGGGTGCAGTCACTTGAATAAAGACGCCTGTACCCGGGCCGCCCTTATGCAACTGCCCGGTCGAGTGTAGGAATCGTGGACCATAACCGGCGGTAGTTGCACAACGAGTGGCGTCTCGCAAGGTAATGCGAATGCGCTCCATCGTCTGCTCAGTCAATGGCGTCTCTTCGACGTAGTTCAAGAGCGCGATGTAATCACCCGGACGAACGCTCGCAAGGTGTGCCCGCAGTGCATCAGCGACACTCGTTGACGGAAAAGATGAACGCACTCGCTCGTCAGCAAAGATCGTCAGCCCACTTTCCGAAACGATTAGCGACTGTTCGGGTAACGCCCCCTTGTCTTTAAAGAATTGTAAGAGCTGTCGTGTCGCATCTTTCGATTCCTGCACATTCGGCTGATCGAAAGGATTGATACCGATGCGCCAGCCCGCAAACGCGGTCGCAAATTCCCACAGAAAGAACTCGGCACCCAAACCGTAGTCCTCGTTCACCTTTCGATAGACCACTGGATGTCCTGCCGATTCGAGTTCCTGCAATTGCGCAAGAGTTCCTTGATCACTGGCAGGCAAAGTTGTGAACACAAAAGCGCGATCCGAGTAGTAGTTGTCCGGTTGACCAAGCGGCTCTCCATCAACCGGGAGAATTCCCTTTCCCTCTTTGCCCGTACTCTCGGCGATCAACTGTTCGATCCAAAGCCCCAGGGTCTGGAGACGCTCATCGGTAATTAGCGTCAACTTGTCGCGCCCGGCGTTTGCGCATTCCGCCATCAGTGCGCCGAGCATGGCACCTGGGTTCTGGTCCACTGGAATGTCTGGTCCACACTTCGCGGACATCCCCTGTGCGGCCTGCAACAGCTTTCCGATATCCAGGCCCATCAGGACTGCGGGTACCATGCCAAAGTACGAGAGAGCGGAATAACGTCCACCGATGTTGGGTTGATTGAGAAAGACTTTGCGAAAGTTCTTTTCTTTCGCTTCGTCACATAAGGGCGTTCCCGGATCAGTGATCACGACAAACGAATCACCCGGATTCGGTTTCACGCGCGAGACCTGGTCGTACCAGTATTTATAAAAGACCAGCGGTTCGGTGGTCGTGCCCGACTTCGAAGAGATTATGAAAAGCGTTTGGGTGAGATCGATGCGCGTTCTAAAGTCCGCGATCACATCCGGGTCAGTTGAATCAAGGACAAGGAGCTCGGGATAGCCCGATTGATGTCCAAAAGTCTGCGCCAAAACTTCTGGACACAAAGACGAGCCGCCCATTCCGCAAACCATCACATGATTGAAACCTGAGGAACGGACCTCACCTGCAAACTGCGACAATTCGCCAACCGCTGGGATCATCTGATCGACCACCGTCAACCAATCGAGAGATTGCTGAATAATCTGCTGCTGTACGGGATCGGATTTCCAAAGCGAAGCATCGTGGTTCCAGATGCGACGAACAACCTCGTTGCGCTCCGCATCATCAAGCGCATGATTGAACGCAGCTGTTAACTCCGTTCCTAATGAGAACTTCATCCCTGATGTCATGATTGCCTCGGTTGAAGTAGTGTAGCACGCTCATTTATTGAGTCGATGGACAGCAGCAGTGGCTGCGCCTCTGCGATCTCTGAGCTTACCTGTCGCAAGAAGGGCTACCCAAGCGACATTCTTGAAGGTGCAGAGATCGCAGAGGACTCAGAGGGCCTTTGGCCACCACACTCATTTCATAGCCGATTGACAGCTTTTCATACCTACGCATTAGCAATAAACTCTAGTCAACTATGAAAGACAGAAAACGAGCATTAATTATCGTTGACGTGCAGAACGATTTCTGTCCAGGTGGTTCGCTTGCCGTGGCCCAGGGAGACGAAGTTGTTGGACCACTGAACAAGCTGGCGAAGCATTTTTTGGAACGTGGGGAGCCGGTCTTCAAGAGCCGCGACTGGCACAAACCCGACACTCGACACTTCGCAGACTTTGGTGGCACATGGCCCGTGCACTGCGTGCAGAACACCAAAGGCGCCGAATTCCATTCCGACCTGATCGATGACATTCACATTCGCGTCATCTCAAAAGGTCTTGGTGACGAAGATAGCTATTCAGCGTTTGATGGAACTGATCTCGCGCTTCAACTTGAACGGCTGGGCGTTGAAGAGGTTTGGGTTGGCGGACTCGCAACTGACTACTGCGTGAAAAACACAATCCTCGATGCGTTGAAACACGGTTTCCGGGTGAAGGCTATCGTAGATGCCATGCGAGCGGTTGATGTGAAACCCGGCGACGGCGCACGTGCGGTGGAAGAGATGCAGCAGGCTGGTGCCGAGCTGGTCAACAGCGCCGACCTGACAGATGATTCCTGAACCAGACGGGATCTCTACAAGAAGACATATGCTCGCGGTGAAACGTGCAGTTTGACTACCGAAGGATCTTGAAATTCTCAGCAAGTTCTCCTTGAGGAGCGCACGCCCCAAATGGGAACACTAAATCTTGACCGCTACCATGCGGTGATGGGCGACGCATCGTACAAAGACGTCGCCCGCCTTCACGATCGAAAACTCAGCGAAGCTCTCGCAACTTTCTACGTCACCCAACGCAAACTTCCCTTTGCACCATGCCTGGGTCATGAACGCCTGGTCCGCCTGCTAGTCGACAGTCAGATCGATCGACCGCGTCTCAGGTTCCTTGAACAAGATCGCGCCGGACTACAGCTCTTCGCCAAAGCAATCGAGGACCTGCACTTCGTCGGTGCCATTCGTACCGTTCGACCTGGAACCATCATCTTTGCGCAAGAACCCTTCGCCGATATCACAGGCGCGTTTGGCTTAACTCAGGCGCAAGAGATCAAGTTTGAACACGCTTTCGATCTGCCGATGACGACAGCGAGTCTGGCGATGCAATTTCGCATGGCCGCTGGCGATCGCTGGTTGTCCGATTTCTCTTTGCGACGCAATGGCGACATCGAACGGGCAGTCGATATTGCAACCTATGCCTTCATCGGTGGTTTCAACGACACGTCAAATATGGAAGCGGCGCACCGTTTGGACATTCCTGCAGTAGGTACCGAAGCGCACTACTGGCAACAAGCGTACATCGAGTACATGTACGAGCCGGAGATCGAGCCGCGTACCGGAAAACCGAAACACTTTGAACAGGTCGCTTTTGAACGTTGGCTCGACGCAAACCCGAATGGCACCACGCTGCTGCTCGACACAATCGATGTCTACATGGGCGCTGTGCATGCGGCGATGGCGGCGACATCTAATGAAGCGCGGCGAAACGCATTCAAAGGCTTTCGTGTTGACTCGGGCGATCTCGCAGAACTCGGTCGCTGGTGTTTGCGTTTCTTTGAGGCCAATGGACTACCTGGACGCAGACCAAATCTCACTGGCGATCTCGACGTTGAAAAAGTGAAGAAGATCGTCCGCGATTTTCCGGAAGCTGCAGGGTTCGGCATCGGCACGAAACTATCGAGTGAAGTGCGTGCCGTGGCGGGCGTGATCTTCAAACAGTGCTTGATCGGTGATCAACCCACGCTCAAGGCTTCAAACTCTCCTGATAAGACGACCTTGCCCGGTCGACTTCAACTGTTTCGGGGGATTGATGCGAAGGGGAACTATGTGGCCGATGTCATTGGTTTGGACGATGAAGAGATCGAGGTTACGGGTGCGGTTCGAGTAGAGCGTTTGCTCCTTCCATTCTGGGAGAATGGGCAACACTCCGCGATTCCTTCCATCTGGAAACAGAAAGCTCTGGTTGAAGAGCAGCGCAAAAGGTTCGCCGACATCGAAAAGTATCCCGTTAATCTTAGCGAGAAGTTACGAAGGCTGCGTGACGATCTCACGGCCCAAATGCGCGCAGACAATTCTGGATGGCAAGACGTCCTGAAGATGCCTGAACACGTTACAGACAGTGCCCGATGACTCTGCCGGCAAAACGCATGAGCTCTCGATCGACTCTCATCTCGGCTCCGGTAATCTTCCTCATCGTCCTGATGCTTGTGTCAAGAGTCGGGATGGCGATTAGTAACGGACAAGGCATCGATACATATGGTTACGAATTCTTTTACGGTCTTGGTTTTATTTGGGCCATAGGAGCATGGCTGCAACTCGACAGTATGAAATACAGAGTTTCGAATCCGTACTGTCCAGGACTATTGCTAACTGCCGCGTGGCCCATTCTCTTGACTCATCACCTCTATCGAACACGCGGCGCTAAAGGCTTCCTCATCGTGCTCGGGTTTGTCGCTGTCGTCGTAATGGTCCAAGTGCTGGCAACTGTCGCCTACTTTCTTTCCGCTGGCGCAGTAACAAATTAGTCCGAACTCACACCTCGAATGTCCACAAAGGAGTGCTATGGCTACGAAGAAATCCTCAACCAAGAAATTGCGCCCCAAAGCGCGAACCAGTCGCAAAGGATCACAACTTCCTCAATCTGATCCAGAGCAAAAACCCTTCACCCCTGAGAGTCTGGACAAAACCGTAATCGCGATACCACTCTTGAATATCCTCAAAGACGAAGAGACCAGATTAAAGAGAAATCCTCGCCTGCGACCTGAAATTCACCCGGTGATAATCGATCTGAATCTGGAGTTTCCCGGTGGACGCGAAGGCGCACGGGAATGGGTGATTGAAACCACGGCTAAGCTCGTGAAAGTGCGCAACACTGCGAAACAAGGAATTAACCTCACCAAGAGCGCATACAGCGAACAGTATCTGTTTGCGCGACTCGAGGCGCGTTTGATCCGTGCACTTGTGAAACTCGATCGCGATCAGAAGGTGGCGTTCGCTGATGACACGGGTGTTGGTCCAAGAGCCGTCTATCACATCTGGCCCGACTTCAAGATCAAACCCTTCCTCAATCGATCTCTTAGTACGGTTAAGGCTGATGCCGCACACGTCTCGTTCTCAGCGTTTGGGGACGACGTCGTGTGGGCTGTGCTCGATTCGGGCATTGAAGGTGACCATCCGCATTTCAAACTGCACAACAACCTGAAGCTCAGGGCGCCTCTGAAACATGAAG
>DATBMP010000404.1:0-5422 GCA_036554845.1 Pyrinomonadaceae bacterium | reverse complement strand
AGCACCATCGTCGAACGGGCCAGGGAAGGTGGTGTACTGAAGGCTATTCACGACGCCTATGGAACACCAACGTCAGCGAAAGACCTTGCTGCCCGACTTCGCGAGCTGGCTCTCCGAGATCTTCCAGGTATCTACCACGTGGTCAATTCGGGACCAGGCGCATCGTATGAGGAGATTGTTCGTGCGGCGCTGGAAGATGCGAGACTGGATGCTGATGTCGAAGTCGTGTCCATGGACTCTCTGTCCAGACCCGCACCACGTCCGAAAAACTCACGGCTTAAGTGTTTGCTTTCGGAGGCGATTGGCTTGCCGCCGGTACGCCATTGGCGCGAGGCCTTAAAAGAATTTGTGTCGGCGGAATCCCAAGCCGGGGCCGCAATCAGGCGTTAGCCGCCAATACTTGCTTGTCACACATCGAGTCTCTGCTATTATTTAAGCCCCTTTTTGATGATTGCTCTAACTGAGGTTCCAAATGTCGCAAGATAATCGACTCATGCCAGTGAGTCCGCTCGATCGCGGTCTGGACCGCCGGCTGTCGGATATAGCTCAATCAAAGCCTTATGGTGTCTCGGCAACCGAGCCCGCAACCATTCGTGATTACTTGTTTGTGGTTATGAAGCGGAAGTGGCTGATTCTTAGCCTGGTGCTGGTAATCACTTCCCTTGTAACCGTGCAAATGTATCGCCAGCCTTCGATTTATGAAGGTGAGACGACGATCAAGATCGAACCGAAACCCAGAAGCGTTCTGCAAACCAAAGAGATCGTAATCAATGCGCAGGCTGATCCTAATTTCTGGGGTACGCAATTAAGGCTGTTGACGAATCCTGCATTGGCCCGTCAGGTCGTTTTGACGTTGGACCTGCAGAACAATCCGACTTTTTTGGGAGGACAGTCACAAGGTGGAATTTTTTCTTCGCTTCGCCGAATGTTTTCCGGAGATAAGCCGAAAGCGAAAACAGCTGCGGAGCCTTCAGACCTTGCCGTAGTCAGTGAAGAAGAAGTTGCAATTCAGTCCCTCACGCCAGAAGAGCTTACAAAATTAGAACCTTACGAAGACGCAATCATCGGCGGTGAAACCATTGAACCCGTTCCCGGGACTAACCTGGTAAAGATCAAGTTCGCTCATTCGAATCCCGAGTTGGCCCAGAACATCGCCAACACGTTGGCGGAAGTCTTTGTTAAGAATAACTTTCAGCGTTCAACTCAAGGCTTAACAAAAGCAGAGATCGTCCTTTCCAAAGAGATTGCCAAACTCCAATCCCAGGTAAAAAATGATCAGCAAGAGCAATTCAATTACGCAAAGAGTCACAACCTGCCTTTGTCCACTGACGCCGCCGGAAATCTCGAAGCGGCACGCTTGGCCACGCTCAGCGGACAGTTGCTAGAGGCTGAGAATGAGCGGAAGAATCTCCAGGCCCAACTCGAAGCCGCCAGGCGCGAGGCTGATCCTTTCTCAATTCCTGATGTTAATGCTTCTGGTCGCGTTGAGAAGCTGCGCGAAAGAATATCTGCGCTCGAGGAAAGACGCGATGCTCTGCTCATCGTTTACACTGAGGAATGGCCTGAAGTTAAGAAGATTGACGCCCAGATCAAAGGGTTAAGAGAAGACCTGAAAAAGGCACCGACAGAAATCGTCACCTCGATTCAGCGCCGCTACGAAGCCGCCAGATCCAGAGAGAACCTGCTGCGCGCTTCTTATGAAAAGCAAAGGGGTACGACGACCCAGCAGATGCGTGATCAGATCGATCTGATGGCAATCACTCAGCAACTCGAAACAAACAAGCAGTCTTTAAATACCCTGCTTCAACGGCAGCGCGAACTCCAGGTAAGTTCGAGTGATCGCTCAAACGAAGTCAGCATCGAAACACCAAGCCGTTTGCCAAAGAGTCCGATCGGACCACAGCGTGTGCGCAACATAGTCATTGCCTTTCTGCTTTCTCTTTGCGCCGGTATTGGTCTCGCGTTTCTGCTCGACTTTCTTGATGACACGGTCAAGTCAACTGACGATATCGATCGGCATCTGCATCTGCCGGCTCTCGCGCTCATTCCTGCGCGTCGAGATCGCGCGCGCTTAATTGGTCTACCGGGTACTGCTCCTCCGCCGGGGCCGAGCGATAACACAGCGCTCGCGATGATCGATGACGTGCGTTCACCAATCGCTGAGTCGTACCGACACCTCAGAACCTCGCTGCTGTTGTCATCTGCTGGCCAACCGCCTAAGACGATCCTGGTTACTTCCAGTCAGCCTTCGGAAGGAAAGACCACGACCGCTATCAACACGGCGTTCATGCTCGCACAGACCGGAGCAGAGGTCCTGATTATTGACTGCGACCTGAGACGCCCACGGCTGCACGCTCATTTTGAGATTCCCAATACCCGGGGGCTGACCAACTGGCTTTCAGGTGAGGATGACATCGACAAGCTGATGCGAGATTACGATCGCCAGCCGAATCTAAAACTGTTGACGTCTGGACCAGTACCGCCGAATCCTGCTGAGCTCCTGGGTTCAGACGAGATGCGGAGACTGCTGGGAATCTTGAGTGAGAGATTCGCGCACATCATCATCGATTCTCCGCCGGCAATTTCATTTACTGATGCTTCCATTCTCTCAACCATGGTCGATGGCGTGGTCCTTGTAGTCCACGGTGGCAAGAGTTCGCGCGCAGTGGTGCGACGTGCCAAACAGCAGTTGCTTGATGTCGGCGCGCATATTTTTGGTGTGGTCCTAAACAACGTTAAGCTCGAAACGCAGGATTACTACTACTCGGGCTACTATTCTGAGTACTACACGGATAGTGACCCTGAAGGACCTGAGGATTCACCCGGTGAAGCCCCAGCGGCACGCTGATTAAAAAGAGATGAGTCGCGCGAACAATTCACGCGACTCATCTCTTCTTCGAACTGAACACCTGCGAAACTTGCTCCAGTCTTCAACCCCCCTTTAGGAAATCCATACTCAATGAAGGTCCCATTACTCGATCTGCGACCGCAGCATGAAGCTCTGCGGGGTGAGTTGCTCGCCGCAATCACTGCTGTCCTCGAATCCCAACAGTTTGTACTCGGCCCGGAAGTTACCAAACTTGAACTTGAGCTCGCCAAGCACGCACAGGTGGCTCACGCAATCGGCTGCGCTTCCGGATCAGACGCGCTTCTTCTTGCCTTGATGGCGCTTGATGTAAATGCAGGCGACGAAGTAATCACGACTCCTTTCACTTTCTTTGCTACCGGGTCGGCAATAACTCGAGTCGGCGCGCTTCCGGTCTTTGTCGATATTGATCCCGATACGTATACGATCGATCCGTCTCAGATAGAGGCGGTCATCACACCGCGCACGAAGGCCCTCATCCCGGTCCATCTGTATGGTCAATGCGCCGATATGGATCCACTGCTCGCAATCAGCGAACGGCGCAAGATTCCGTTGATCGAGGACGCGGCCCAGGCAATTGGCGCGACTGATCGCGGACGTCGCGCGGGCTCGATGGGCCTGATGGGTTGTTTCAGTTTCTATCCGTCAAAGAATCTTGGAGGCGTTGGCGATGGTGGGATGTTGACAACGAATGACGAATCGCTGGCTAAGCGTTTACGAACACTTCGTATCCATGGCGGCGCAACGGAGTACTACCATGAAGAGGTCGGTATAAATAGCAGACTCGATTCGTTACAGGCCGCAGTACTGCGAGTGAAATTACGGCACCTTGACGATTGGTCAGAAGCGCGACGTCGTAAAGCCGCGCGTTATCGAGAGATTTTTGACGAGGTAAAACTCGATTTTGAATTAAAGCTGCCCTTCGTTCGCAAGGAGGCTACTCATATTTATCACCAGTACGTGATCCGCGTTCCCAAGCATCGTGATGCTTTGATGGCGCATTTGACGGAACACGGCGTGGGGACTCGAGTTTACTATCCCGTGCCGCTGCATCGGCAGCACTGTTTCTCTTTCCTGGGTTATCGAGCTGGTCAGTTTCCTGAGTCTGAGGCTGCCGCCGCAGAGACAATGGCTTTGCCATGCTTCCCGGAATTAACTGATGAAGAGCAGGACTACGTGGTAGATACGATTAGCAAGTTCCATCCTAAGACTGCATAGACCATACCCAACGAAGCTTCGAAAGAATTGAAGTTGCTTAGGCATCCGGCGAACGAGAATATTCAGTGGGTCTCCCGTCCGCAACGAACCCCGTAAGGCGCGAGTGAACCTTTAAACGAACTCATCTGACAACGAACGCTCGCGCCTGACGCATTAGCAGCGGGCCGGCCGCCCGCGCTCCTTCGTCTCGTGCCTGATAGAATTTCGGGCGTATTCGAACTTGCCTATCTGAGATAGGACTTCTACTGCTTCTTAGGATGCTCATCAGCGCCATTGTTCCCGTGCGAAACGAAGAGAACTCTATCAGCGATCTGCTGAAAGGGTTGCTCGAGCAGTCGCGACCGCCAGATGAGATTGTGATCACTGATGGCGGATCAAGTGACAAGACGGTCTCGATCATCGAAGAGTTCCGCGAACGGGGAGCACCAATTCAACTCATTCGTACCGCAGCCGCGTTACCCGGCCGTGGACGTAATCTGGCAGCGCGAGAGGCCTCAAGCGAATGGCTCGCGTTTATCGATGCCGGAATTAAACCAGATGTGAATTGGCTGAAAAGTTTATCTATGCGTGCGGGCGAATCCACCGCTGAGGTTGTTTACGGATCGTACGAGCCGGTGACAGATACGACTTTCAAGGAATGTGCGGCCATTGCTTATGTTCAACCAGCAATCGAAGTGGAAGGACAGTTAATGCGTTCGGATTCGATTGCGTCGTGCCTGATGAAGCGTTCCGTCTGGGAGGAAGCTGGAGGTTTTCCGGAGCATTTACGTTCTGGTGAAGACCTTCTTTTTATGAACCGAGTACGCGCGTTGGGCGGTCGCATCTCGTACGCACCCAGTGCAGTGGTCCATTGGAACTTGCAGCCGGATCTCTGGAAGACCTTCAAGCGATTCGTTGTCTATGCACGCAGCAACTTAAAAGCAGGCTTGTGGAAGCAATGGCAGGCGGCGATCTTTACTCGCTATGCTCTCTTGGCGTTGACAACTTTGCCGGCATTTGTTTTCGGTTGGCAGTGGCTTCTTGTGACACTGTTGCTGTGGACCTTGATGCTCGTCGCGCGATCTGTCGTCGCCATAAAACGGAACGCACGTTGTTATCCTGCCGGTATCGCACGGAATCTCCGTCGCTTGTTAACGCTGCTTCCACTTCTAGCGACGCTCGATCTAGCGGCGTTCGTCGGAAGCACTCAATGGTTGTTCAAGGACAAGTTGCGTTTGCAAGGAAACGAACCAGCGCTGACGACCAGGTCCTGAATTTCAACGATGATGATTAGCCGAGAGCAAGCCGACTTCATTCCCGCCGCAAACCGTCGTCTTGAAGGAAGACGCGCGCTCTTCA
>DATBMP010000390.1:0-12513 GCA_036554845.1 Pyrinomonadaceae bacterium | reverse complement strand
CCCCCCCCCACTCCAAAGCTGCCGCATTCCATATTTTATCCGCCGGAGGGTTCGACGTTGGGGATCCAGAAAGTTTGATCGTGAACAATTACACTGCGCAGACCCCGGTTAGGTAAGTCCTTCTCCTTGTGGCCCAGGAAGGTGAAGTGAGGCAGGTCACTCAGCACGGTTTGAAACCAACCATGCTTGGCCAGAATCTCTCGCACGCGCGGGTTAGCAAATTCGTTAACGTCAAAAGCGAGCATAGCGATGTGCTGTGAAGTGCCCGGCGCTGCGATTGAATACAGGATTGACTTTGATAGATCTTTGCTGAAAAAGATTCCGCTCTTCTCAAGCTCCAGGACTTCCGCGATCTGCTCTGGTAAAGGAAGGGTTTTTAGTCTCTCAACCTCTGCTTGAGTAAGACGCTGCTGGGTCAACCAGTATTCGAGCGCCGGCAGAAAGCGCGTATCCCAAAGTCTCAAACTGTCGTCAAAGTTTCGTCGCGCCGCCTCAGCGCCGTCACGTGGTGTGATATCGAGTCCTTCATCCTGTGCTTCCTTCCGCGCCTTCAACAATTGCTTCATCGCTTCGGGCTGCAACTCGACATTGTCGAAGCTGATGAACTCTGTGCGAAAGCCAGCCTTCTCTTGAAAGTCGGTGACTTGATCTTCGCTGGTGAAGACACAAACTGGCGGCAACAAGACTTTGTTGGTCGCAAGAAACATCGCGCCGTAATCTTCGAGGACCCGCCGCGCGACCGAGTTTCCGTTGGGACAGATCTTTTCGATCGAAGTCTTTCGCTTCTTCAGCGCTTTGGTAAGCGCCTCATAGAACGGCTTTGATTTTTTCTGATTTCCCTCTTCTAATTTTGGGACCATGGTTTTGACTGAATCTGCGGATGCGTCATTGTCGGCAGGTAGTGATCGTGCTGCTGTCGCAGGGGTGTCGCCGGCAAGTACGATGAAAAATACCAATAAAGCGGATAGAACTCCTAATCGGAAAGCTAATTTAAAGCGGCACCTAAACCGGTGGGCTGTTAATGAAATCGAACTGGGCATCCAGATTAACTGTAAATCGAAGTCGCTCGATGATAGTTAGCGGTGTTTCGCTGGTCAACCGCTCTTCCATCTGGATGCAGGCAAGCGTCATCAGACACAACGCGCTTCGAGCAGCGTTATACTGAGGCGTCCATGAAATTAAACGAACTCGCAAAAGAGATTATCGCGACCTATCAAAGGCACGGCTGGAAATTGCGTCGCGTGCTCTTGCGCGTCGAAAGTCGCAGTGAGTTTCAGGATGAGTTGGAAGGGATCAGGATCGATCAAGGTTCGATAGACGCGCTCTGGTTTTCACGAGCGTCGGCTGGCAACCGCGAAGCATGGGAACTCCGACTGTTAACGGAAACACCTTTTGCACTGTTCGAGAATTTTGAACCTGATGAGACAGAAGAATTACGCGAGGAGGCCAGGCTCGAGATGGAAAACAAGATGCGCGAGCGGTTGGAGAACTAGATGATTGACGAGTGTCGATTGACGAGTGTCGATTGTGGGAGGGAAAGTGAAACACCAGGCGCGAAGTTGGTCGAGGGAAATCGGCAATTGGCAATCGACAATCGACAATCGCGGATATCGGCAATCGTCACTCGCCAATCTTCACCCTTTGCCCATCTTCACCGGAATCGTGATCTCTTCAGTGCCACGCATTACAACAACTTCAACCGTGCTGTAAGGAATCGCTCTCCTTACCCGCGAGACCAACTCCTCAGGCGTGCGAATCGGAATGCCATCAAACTGGATGATTATGTCGCCGTCTTTGATCCCCGCCATGTCCGCTGGCAAGCTTCTTTCAAGCGAGCCCTTCTCTAACAACACTCCATGCATCTTTGTACCGGGGATCTCGACACGTTTGGTATCGTCATCATCGTAGCCAAATCGGGCGCGACCTTCCGGCCGACTGCGAAATGCACCATTGAGGCGATCGAACTCTTCCTTCGAAATCGTCGTCAGTTTGGTCGTCTTGGTTTCACCATCGCGGATGTACTCAATATCAACTGTTTTCCCTATCGGAACAGCTCTCAGCAAGTCGGTGATCTGATCATCCTCGGTAACTACTTGACCATCGAACTTTGTGATGATGTCGCCACCCACAAGTCCGGCCTTGTCCGCAGGTCCGCCGGGTGTTTCGATTGAATCGAAGGACACGCCACCCTCTACGGTCTCAAATCCACTAACTCCGACGTACGACCTGGGAAGTCTCACCACGATCGGAGGCCCAATCCCCGCGTTCCGCATCGGAGTTCTCAGTGCAGTAAAGGCCGCCGCAGCAATAAAGAAGACGAGCAGACCCACAAATATCCAACTCATGCCGCTCATTCTCTTCTTCTTTTTCGGTGGATTGAGCGCGGCGAGTCCACTTGAGAGTCCGTAAGTAGTGTCGAGCGGGGCTGCAACACTCGGCCCCTGCCCATTGGGAAAACGTACGGTTTCGGTGTACTCGGCGACACCCTCACCAAGACGAAAGCCGCAATTGCGACAGAAACGCAGTTCCCGAGGCATCGGGATCTTGCAATTTTGGCAAGTGGTAAGGTTCTGAGCCTGCTCAAATTGTGGTACTGGATTCTGTGACATAACAAACCTACCAAATCATTCGATCAATTACGGAGGGGTAAAAACGAAGCGAAAACCCGCTCTCCAAACTATACGCCAAATTTTACCGTACGGTTGCATGAGCCGACCACCATATGGCTGGCAGCAAACCGATACATCATTCTAGTCTCCCGAAGAAGTGTGTTGACTGAAGCTTAATCAAATGGGGATGACGAGTATAGAACAGGCGCGAATGACTCAGATGACGCGAATAGATGAAACTCTTGTGAACCGCCGCCGGTCTCTTCAGCTTTTATCGGCGGCGTCCGTTCATCGGCTCCCGACTCGAATGTATTGAGCGGTTACGGTTGGACTTCTGTCTGCCCAACGTGCAATATCTGCGAGTCTTAATAAGGCCCTCGCAGCCTCAACATTCATTAGGAGATCTACGTTTGTGGAAGTAACTAAAGCACTCGCTGCACTGCAGCCGCTATATGGCAAGGACAATATCGAGATAGTAACTACCGACGGGCGCAGTTTGCGGGGAAAGGTCCGCAGCATGAAGACGACCCAGGCTTTGACAACACCAAGCGTGAAAATTGAATGTGCAAACGGCGAGATTGTTAAAGTGCCATTCCCCTCGATTAAAGAGATCAAGGACCACAACTGAAAAGGCGTTTGGTTTTGGTCTTTGAAGTTTGAGCAGAATCTAAAATACCAAGCCCTAAGACCTTCTCTACTGAAACCCATCCTCGCCCGAATCCACCAACTCAATCGCGCTGATAATTTGACGCGCATCTTCCGAACCATACTCAACTGCTTGCCTGCGAAGCGCCTGCCGAGCCATATCAGAATCTATCGGATCATTTAGAAGAGTTACGAGCGTGCCTGTTGGAAACTGGGCCAGTGCTTCGTCAGCCAGTGCCCGCACGACCTGATCTTGTGAACGGGCCAACTCGCAGATCTCGCTTGGTGCAAATCGCGTCAAGGCATCAGCCAACGCATCAATGCGTGCGTAATCGCGTTGCATCTCTGCTCGTCTTACTAACTGAGCAAAGACTTCGGCTGATTGTGTTTTCTCTTGCAAGACCGCGGCACATGTATCAGCCACCCGTCTGAGACGATCGTCCTTCTTTGTCTGTACTAGCGCACTGGTCTCGGCTGCACGATCGTCCAGCGCTGCCAGCAACCGACTAAGTTCAACGTCCGCGCGCGAATCGTAAGGAATATTTCTGCCTGGTCCTGACTGCGAACTAGAAATTTGCAAGGCATGTTCAACCAAACCTCGAGTTGCAGGTCTCAGCTCAGACCAAATGCTGGCAACGCGCCCACCAAAATCTTCAATGGTTAATGACAATTTGCGAGGTCTCCTGAAAAAAAGTGAAACGTTCGCTGAATTTAAGAACGGCGTACTATACGCGAGCTTTAAAGAAAGGAAAAGCAACAGGTGGGGAGACAGATCGTGAGATCAATTCATTGCGGAATCAATTTCGTGAAGGCGCTTCACAACTTGATCTATTAACCAGTTAGGAGTTGACGCGCCAGCTGTCACGCCCACTCTTCGAACACCTTGAAGATCTTCCGGCTTGATCTCTGCCGGAGTCTCAATCAGAAAACTTCGTTGGCATTGTTCCTGACAAACCGCCAGGAGTTTCACGCTGTTTGAGGAGTGTCGGCCGCCGATTACGTAGAACGCATCAACCTCCCCGGCCAAAGCGCGCGCCGCATCCTGACGATCTCTTGTCGCGGAACATATCGTGTTGATGACTTCAGGTTCGGAATCAGCCTTCGCTCTCACTGCTTCAGCAACATCGAGAAACGTCTTAAGTTTGATCGTCGTTTGCGAAACAACTATCGGCTTCCGCAGTTCGGGTAATGCTTCAACTTCATCGGCATCACGCACGACGTAGGTGTTATTCGGAGCATATCCTACGACGCCGATCATTTCCGGATGGTCGGGATTTCCCGCAACGACAACGTCACGTCCTTGTTTGGCAGCACGTTCGGCAAGATGTTGGACTCGAGTGACAAAAGGACAAGTTGCGTCAATCACTTTGGCGGCACGTTGCTCCAAATCTCTTTGTACTTGAGGGGTAACACCGTGCGCTCGGATCACAGCAATGGTGTCAGTCCCGGCTTCGTCGGGTGAATCGATCGTCGAAACGCCGAGGTTACCCAGGCGTTCCATCTCTTGCGCGTTGTGAATCAATGGTCCGAGTGAGCGAATTGGGCGCACACCCTCATCAACCGCGTCCTCAACCATCTCGACGGCACGCTCAACTCCAAAACAGAATCCGAACTCTTCAGCCAGTAAGACTTCCATGCTTATCCTTAATTAGTTGACCGGCTCAGATGCTTCAGCGGCCTTCTCTTGATTACAGCGTTGCTTCCATTCTTCTCGCAAACGGTCACCACCGGCAACGCGTTGATCGATCCACTCAATGTCCTTGTCGATTAACTCGCGCACATTCCGCAGGAACGATTTCTTGAATTCGCCCAGGTTGTGAGCCATATCGCTGGGCAAAATGGCATACGAAACGTCTCCGAGATACTTCAAAGCATCGCTGACGGCAGCGGCTGCTTCGCAAAACGGGTCGCTGTTCTGTGTGGTTTCAGGCATTTCTCAGTTCCCTCCGCCGAGCGAAAAATTCAGGGTTCCGTCGGCCAAACTCATTCTAGCATCAAGGCTTTACGACCGCACAGGCGCTGCCGTTCCCAATTTATCGAATGGTCTTGGTGGTCGGAGGTCGGAGGTCAGTGATCAGAAGTCGGCTTTGCACAAAAGTTCTTTTTGGGGTTCCGGCTCGGCCGCACCCTTGCGGTAAGCCTGCGGCTTACCGAACGTTCATATATTTTGATCGAGGCTATGCCTCAAAGATGTGAGAGTTAGGCATAGCCTGATATTCAAGTTGACTAACGGTAAGCCACAGGCTTACCGCAAGGGTGCGGCAGAGCCTAGGCAAAAGACTTTCTGCGCAAAACGTCAGAGGTCAGTGGTCAGACCCCCGACCTCGCGCGCCCTACTCCACCGAAGCCCCTATTGTCTTCCCGACGGTAGGCCACATTGCTTGCGCCCAAACTTCATATCCCGCGTCTGAGGGGTGAAAACCGTCTGCTGAAAAATACTCGGGATGATCCGGAAGCACTTCATGCGTCACTGAATAGACATCAAATACGGTCGCTCCATGACGAAACGCGATCTCGTTAATCTTCTTATTGAACACGACGATGCGCCTGTTGATCTCTGCTCGCATCATCTCAGGAATACGGGGCGCCGTTGAGGTATCGGGAATGTTGGTAATGATTAATGGCGTATCAGGGTGTGACCTCAGACGGGAAACAATCCTTTCGTAATTCTCAGCGAAGGTCTCGAGCGACACACCATGGCCAATGTCGTTGATGCCGATTCCCAATGTGATTAATGACGGCTTGGCAGCAATAGCACGGTCCAACTGCTCTCTTATCACATCTTCCGTAGTGGCACCGCTGACACATAAATTCGTTAACTGCGATTCAGGACGCTCCTTCAAAACGCGCTTGAACAGCCTTGCAACGTAACCGCCGTCCCTTGCACCCACTCCGGAACCAGTTGAGTCCCCTAGTGCTACGTAATGAAGTGGTCCTGTTGTCGTGGTTTGCATGATGCCGGCATCGTCCGGTTGCTGACGCATGGTAGAAGACGTTTTCGAATTGCAACCAATAAGCGATAGTAGGATTAGCAAAAGAAACGATCCACAAATCACCCGAAGAGACGAGCTTGCTCGGGTGAATCTGTGGATCGAATTCAACGCCTTGTATGACAACTGATCAGTTACTGCTCTTCTTCTGCGTCTGCTGTCGTCGGTCGCGCTCTCGGGGGAGGAGCAGCCCGCTCGGTATCCAAAGAATTGTAGTTCAGGGCCGCATTGAAGATCAGAAAGAAGTTCCCTTGCGTCTGGTGCCGCCACATCGGATTGTTCGCAAACATCACCACGTGACCACGACCAACCGGAACGTCGATTACAGCAGGGGCATTGGCCAACTCTGAACCACCAGAAAGCATGCCGCTGATTAAAAGAGCCTTTTCATCCGACGCGAATCGAAGGACGATGCGTGGTCGTTGAGACGGCGGCGTGTAGAAAGCTCCCATCTGCTGGCGTTGCTCCTCTGTTATCTCGTCTTCTCCAGGTCTCGGCGAACGAGATGGTGCCGGAGCAGGTTGTGGCATTCCCTGAATTACATCCGGGTCAGTCACACTGCCGCGGCCAGTCGCACGTCCTGTTGATGGACCACCCGCGCCACCACCGCCGCCGCCTGGAGTTTGTGCGGGCACCTGAAACAGTGGCGCTTGATTGAAGTAGATAGGAACCGTCTCGTCATATCCATAGGCAATCGGGCTCTTGCGATCACTAAACTGCGCTTTGAAGATCGAGCCACGGGCCTGAAGCTGCCTCGGCTCCTGGATTGTCACGCCCGAGGTAATTCCAAACTCGATGGGAATACGCGAGTTGTTTGCAATAACCATCAGCAACCCACCGTCTTGTACAAACTTCTGCAGATTAACGACGCCGACCAGGCCCATCCCACCACGCATGTCGTCGGTGTGATCCGGCGACTTTCCGATGTTTGGAGTCAGATCAGAATTTTTCCAGGGAATCGGATCGCCACGCATCGGAATGCCATTAACAATTGACTGTGCCGTGCCGTTCAATGGCGGAAAGATGATCACGTCAAACTTGTCTCTAAGGTTCGGCGTGTTACGAACCAGCTGGTCAGAGATGTAAGAGTAAGGCACCTGCAATCGATCAAATTCGATGCGATACCAACCTTCGTTTTGGGTGTTGGTCCAAGTATGAAGGATCGCGATCCGCGGCACGCTGAGTTCATGCGTCTTCACATCAGGCAATTTATCGACACCATGGGCGGTCAATCCCAGCGCAGTCACAGCTGCGCTCAATTGATCCCTAAGATTGCCCGGATTGTTCTCGTTCTTGATTATGAAAGAACCGGCGTTGAACTGCTGGGCGCCAACTTTGAAAGCATCTTCCGCGGCGCTCATCTTCACATCCTTCAATCGGTAACGGAGCGTTGCGAGTGTGTTTTCGGTATTGTGATTGATGATGTAAGCAACCGGCTGGCTCACTCCAATTAGTTTTCCTTCAACACGCGCGTCCGCCGTAAGCAAAGTCATCGGCGCTTGCAGAATCTCTTTCTCCTTAATCCGCACGGTCTTGACATTGCGAAGTGCACCCAGGGTCCAGCCGGTGTCGTCATAAGGTCGCGGATCGTTTGAGTTGTAGTACTGCGTGTCCATCAACATATCGGCCATGCGCGAGTAAGGCTGGTCCATTCGGATTACATACGAGCCGGCAGGAAACTTCTGATCTTTGACCGTTACCTCCTTGTCCGCGCGATGAACCTCTACGCCAATAAAACGGAGCAGGTTAATCATGTCCGCGGCTTCTATCAGCCTTGATTGGTCGGCCGGCACCACATAAGCAGCTGGCCCTTCATTCGTCGCTTTCGCCACTGAACGTTTGCTCTTCAAATAAAAGTTTTGCAGGAACCGTTCTTTGTTGTTGGCGACAAAGTTCATCGCGAGCAAAATTCCTGACTGCTGCATGTTTACGTTGTTTCTGATGTACCATTTAACGCGCGGGTGCGGCGGATTCGGACGGTACCAATCACGTTGCGCTTGCTGATTCACCGTGCGGTCCATCGTGTCGGCGCCGAACGCTCCTGTGTTGCCAAATGTTTCGTAAAAGCGACCGATAGCGTTGTGCCCGTTGGCTACGTAGAACATGTAGTTTGGTGCCCAGCCGTCGTAGAACCCATGCGTCCAAACACCCGGCACGCCTCGCTTCGTCATCTCTTCAACTTCGTGATAGGCGAGCAACTGCCACTCGTCGATCGTGATCGGATCAAGCCACGCATTGTATGGACCGGTGCCTGTCGAGGTGTAGAGAAACGGCACTGACTCGTGCAGATCGTGAAGGATGGCCGGGTGATATTCGAGAAATGTCCTCATCATGTTGCGAGTAAGCGCGAGCGCCATACCGAGCCCATCACGGTTGTTATCGTGCGCAACGTACTTGCCCCAGTAGATCAGTCCCGGAAAATTCTTGCCAGGGTTCGCCTTGCGATAGTTGTAGACATCGACCATTCGATCGCGACCATCAACTTCCAATACCGGCGTGATCAAGACGACTACGTTGCGTCGAATGGCTTGGATGAATGGAGTTTCCTCGACCGCCAATCGATAGGTTAGTTCCATCAACATTTCAGGCGATCCGGTTTCAGGAGAATGAATCGCACCCGAAGCCCAATAGAAAACTTTACCTTCGCCAATAAGCCGTTGCGCCTCGGTGTCATTGATCTTCCGAGGGTCAGCGAGCCTTGCGGTTATCTCTTTGTAGCGATCGAGCTTCGCCAGCGCTGCTTCATCACCAACAGCGATGAGGAGTTGTTCTTTACCTTCCTCGCTTTTCTCTGGTGCAGTAAAAACGCGGACTCGCGGCGAGGTCTTCGCAAGTTCACGATAGTAGCGGTAGATATCTTTCGTGTAGGTGAGCTTGTTCGGAGTGCCAATCGCATAGCCGAGGACCTTCTCGGGAGACGGAACTCTGCTTGAAAGGGGCAAATGATCAACGAGCTCGGTCAGAAAGTAAGGCTCGGTCGTGTACTCCTTGATCTTCCTGCCATATTCCGCGTCGTTGACATTCGGCGCAGCTCCACTTGATGAGGTGGGATCGGATCTCTTTTCGCTTGAAGTCCGATCAGTTCCTTGTTGCGCATGTACGGTGCAGACCGAAGCAGCAAACAAGACCAACAACGCGAAGTAACGGGATGCTAAACACAGATGTCCTGAAGGCATGAGTCCGGCTCCATCTCGATGTGATTGAATTCAACGGGCGTGCGCGGGCATCTTACGAGTGTAAGGCGTAGCGAGTAAAGCTCCAGCAGATAGCCGGCTATTGTCCAGCAAACAAAAAGGCGACGAAGAATCGCCGCCTTTGGGAGCAAGTTGGTTTTTCGGAAGAGTACGAATTAGTTCGAAGCCGTTGGACTGATCAAGTTAAACGCAACCTTCGCTGCGTCAGGCGACAAGATCGGATGATAAGTTTTGCCGTAGCTCGCTGAGATCTTTCGTACGTAGTTCTGAGTCTCGTTGTATGGCGGAATGCCATTGTATTTGTCCACCGCACCTTCACCCGCGTTGTAACCGGCGAGGGCCAACTTCACATCACCGTCGAATCTTTTCAAAAGCCAACCCAGGTATTTTGTTCCGGCAGCGATGTTCTCTGACACGTCATAAGGATTAGTGCAACCGAATCGTTCTGCCGTCGCCGGCATCAGTTGCATTAGTCCTTGCGCACCTGCATGGGAGATGGCCCGGGTCTTGTACCTTGATTCTTGCCAGATGACGGCATGAATGAAACGCGGATCGACTCCTTCACGCTGGCCCGCGTCAAAGATAATTCGATCGAGTTCTGAATTTCCGGAAGTAGGGATGTCAGCTGGAATCGATGGTAATGCGGGAGCAGCGACTGCCGTTGATCTGACAAAACCGTAGTAAGGGAATACCGGACTGAAAAGCGCTCCCATTGAATTCGCAACTAGAAAGAGGACGAAGATGGCGAAGGGTGCAAATTTGGCAGAGTACAAATGGGGAAACCGTCGCGAAAAAATCATTCAGTTAGTTCTCCAAGTCGAGCGATGGTCCAAGGACCACCGGGGTCAATTTCGTTGCTCTATGGCGGAACCGAATTACAAAGACCTTGCAATCGGGGACCGCGACTGAGATGGGCTTATATGCGTGTCGGTTGCTTTTTTGTGATAAGAGTTTGTTCGTCTAAATGCCTGATCTACATGTACTTAAACGGGGCAGATCTGAGAGACTTTTAGGAGGGTTTTCTTGTAATCCGTTCATCTTGAAAGATTCCGTGAAGCTTCATAATCGGACCAAAGTCAGAGAACAATACGATCTTTTTTCAGAAAGGTTTACACGGGGCAGACATCGATGTACCGCATGGGTACGCGAATACTTCTCTTTGACTAGTTAGTGTGGTGCTTGACTATTCGGTAGACCACAACGCGCTTATATTGACACCGAGAGTAACGCTCATTATGGTGCTCTCGAATTTAGCGGGTTTCGCCGGAAGCGAAACCACCATCCTCGATATCCTCATCGGCAAGACGTGCTCCGGCAACGTCAAGGAGACGCTCATGAAATACCTGATCCTTTTACCAATGCTCGTTGTGTTGATCTTTCCTACTCAGAATCAAATTATTAAAGAAGGGGATTCGGGAGTGGTGGTGCTCGGATTTAAATGGACCAAGGCTCGTCATACTGTCGAGAAGCTCGATGATGCAAGCAATCCAATGCCGGCGGCGGCGATGATCCCGGCCAATAAGAACCTCCAACGAAATGTCAGGATTAATGATCCTGTGGGAACGAGAGATCCAAATCTCGACACCATTGACGGTCGCAGTGCGGCGCTCGAGAAGATCGTGCGCGAGTCACGTTCCACACAGGGCAAACCAGTTGATGGATTTTCTTATCGCGTCAAGATGCAGAACACGAGTGCTGCCGCAGTGGATATTCTTTTCTGGGAATATCAATTTGTCGATCCCGCCAGTCCCGAGAACGTAACGCGACGGCAGTTTCTTTGCGCGGTCAATATAAAACCAGAGAAAACGCGTGAGATAACTGCATTCAGTTTGTCTGGTCCAAGTGATGTGGTGAGTGTAGAAGCATTAGCCGGCAACAAAAACGGACGCTTCCAAGAGAAGGCGGTCGTGAACAGGGTCGAGTTCCAGAACGGGACAATCTGGCAGCGAAAGGACTGGAACTTCGAGGAAATCAAGCTGACTTACCGACGCGCCGTCGACACACCCTGGGGAACTGAGATGTGCCGGAACCTGTAACATTCGTCGTTAGCTTTTCTCGCTAATGCAGTAGAGCGTGTTCTTTCCTCGTAGAAACATTTCTCCCATCACTATGACGGGCGTTGCAATAAACACCTCATCCTCGATCGTGTTTGTCGCAATCACCTCTAGCTTGTCTCCCATCTTGATGACAATTACATCACCATCTTCAGAAGCCAGATAGAGTTTTCCATTGGCGCCCACTAATGAAGCCTTGAAATTGTAAGGCTTCGGCAGACGCGCTTGAGCGTAGTACGGTTCGCCCGTCAAAGCGTTGAAGGCGCTCAGCATTCCATTGTCAGTCAGAACGTAAAGACGGTTCTCGTGAAGTACTGGTGACGGGGTGTATGAAACTCCTCGGGTGTGACTCCAGACTATCGCGTCTGAACCAGTGAGATCGCCGTCTTTTCCCAGTTTGATCGCCATCAGCTTTGGATCACGGTGACCACTCATCACGTAAACAAATCCGTTCTGATAAATAGGCACCGGGATCGCGTTTGAACCGAGACCGGCCGTCTCCCAAAGCAACTTGCCGGTTTGTGGATCGTAACTGCGCACCTTGTTTGTCGCTGTGACCACTACGTGCTTTCGACCGCCATGGTCGATCGCCAGCGGCGTGCTCCACGAACTGCGTTCGTCGCGCGCGGTCCGCCATAGCTCCTTACCGTTGCGTTTATCCAGGGCAACGATGAACGACTCGGCTTCATGATCGAATACAAGTATCAACCGGTCTTCGAGTAGCAATGGCGCACTGCCTTCGCCGAAACCTAGCCGCATACGCAACTGCACACCAAGGTCCTTCTCCCAAATCAACTTTCCATTGAAGTCGTACGCGTAAATTCCGCGCGACCCGAACGAGGCGTAAACGTATTTGCCATCTGTGACCGGGGAGTTGGAAGCAAAGCTCCCGTAAGTTCGGTGATAGCCTTCGTGCGGCTCGGTTGTTTTCGCTGTACGTTGCCAAAGAAGCTTGCCGGTTTTTCGATCCAGACAAAGAACTTCGAATTTGTGTTCAGCCTGCGGACCTGTGTTTCCTCCC
>DATBMP010000386.1:0-6821 GCA_036554845.1 Pyrinomonadaceae bacterium | reverse complement strand
CCCCCCCCCCCACTCCATGGTTATGGCTTTAATAGCTGATCAATCCGGACGGGTTTGTAACTCTTCATCTTCAACCAGCGAATAAGTTCGTCTAAATGGTTGTAGAACTTGTCCGTCCGCTCCGGCGCCGTTCCAACGTGTAGCAACAGAAGGAAACCATTGAGGCCAGACGAGTCGCGCTCTTCATTCTCCTTGATGCTTCGCATTATCGTTTCGCTGTCAACGTAATTCTTCATCTCCGGCGTAGTGTAGTCAGCAGTGCTTCGTGTGCCGTGAGTAAAGTTTATGAGTTGCAACCCCATCCCGCTGGTCCAATCGCTGATCGTCTGGTTGTACCACTCATACGGCGGTAGAAAGTAATGTGCATCAGTTTTGGAGACGTGAAACGACTGCATCGCCAAATAGTTCCTGGTTAAATCCTTTTCAAACTGGCTCCTACTTACCAGCAATTGATCACGGTTGTTCCAGTCGCAGTAAAGCAGATGCTCGTCAGAGTGTGCTCCCAGGTAATGTCCATCGCGTTTCAACTGTTGAATGAACGACTTGAAAGCCGGATTGCGATAGAACCTGCCGGTGAAGAAGAACGAGGCTTTGATGCGATGCTGCTTGAGGACCCGTGTGATTGTTTTGCCGCCATCCGCGTATTGATCACCAGTGAAGACCAGCGCTAGTTGCTTTGACGACTGATCGCCACGAATGATCGCGCCTTTTTCGATCTGGAATCGTTTCGAGGTTTGTGCCAGGCAGGGAGAGATCAGCGTCAGCGATAACAGCAAGAGCGTGATGACGATGAAGTTCACAAGGACGACAAGTGTCAACGCTTTATGCAGCAATCAAACAAGCCTTGAGTAAAGCAACTTATCTAACGCGAGACTTTCCTAAGATCACCAGCGACACACAGGCGGCGAAAATAGCCATGATGATCGCTCCCACCGCTATTATCGGCGTAATTTCGGAGAACGAATTGCCAGTCCCCATCCTGATGCCGAAACCAAAACCAAGACCGAAAATGAGTATCAATAGAATCGACATTGACAGGATCACAACACACAACAGAACAATGGAAACAAACAGATAGTATTCTGCTTTCATCGTCTCAATTGCCACAAATAGACGCGGGCTTCATTTATCGCTTTGTCGTGACCTTGCCTCTAGTTCTAACTCCCGGGTCGTCTGTTCGACCACTGAAGAAGACAGGGTTACCGTCTTTGCCTCACTCAGTTCTGCGGCGCTTGCACCTGGCAACAAAGGCGATGGTTCTTCCGCATTCAATAATTGAGCGGCCCGGCGGGATCTCAATACCAGCAGAAGAAAAAAGATCAGGGTGATGATCAGAATCAGCGCAGCGCTTGCAACGTTTACCAATCCGATCCGCCCGTCGCTTAAGATCGTTGCCAGTGCGGCAAGAAGTACAAATAGGATCATTCCGATCCGGATCCAGTGCCGGGTAGACTTCATCTCATTTTGCAGCGTGGAGATGGCCCGATCGACACGTCCTTCTAAAGCCAGGCGAACGCCGGCGAGCGATTGCCCACAATGGCGGCAATACTTTTGCTCCAAACTGTTTTCAGTACCGCACTTCGGACAGAACATGATTTATGATCGGTGCGTCAACCGTTGAACATCAGTCGCGTTGCAAACTCTCTTGATATCTCTCTTAACTCTTTCCCGCTCCCTTTGCGGCTTCATCTTCAACAGCTCGCAGCGAGGCCATGCTCCACGTAACGATTGTGACCAGCCAGGCATCACCCCGTTTCTCCAGTACCCAAAGGTGTGTCCCGTTTGCTTCGTGCGTGGCAGTCTCTCCCTGCGGCACAAAATGCGACAGGTAATCGCTCGTTAGATACGCGACGCCTTCGTTTCCCTTGATCGAAAGGTTGCTGATCTTGACGTCTTTGATAAAAGACCAGGTTTCCTTCAGGTACTGAAAGACCGCCTCTTTACCTAGAAGAGGAGGAGATTGTGGCGGCATCCACATGACGTCGTCGGTGCAGAACTCGATCACATTAGTGCTGTTGCCGATCAGTTCTTGAGACATCCATCTCTTATGAAGATCAGCAATAAGCACTCTGTCGTTTGGGGATAACTCTGACATGGCCCTAAGAACCTTTCGGATGAATCTAATTGTCGGGAGGCAGTGTGTGGTCCCCCCGGTCGTAAGTCAATAATCGCAAAGTTGAGTGAACGTTTTTCCGCGCGTGGGCGGCCACGGAAGTGCCGTCCCTACAACTTAGGAGACGCCACTGTCTCGGAATTGACATTCAGCTTTTCAACGGTTAGTCGTTTCACCTTTAGCTCGTCGATCTCTAGCGAACGCAGATGCGATTTCCGGATGACGAGCCGTCCGATTGCTAGACTTCCGATTGCCAGGGCGCCGATTGCTACTGCGCCGAATGCGACGGCGCCAACCGCGAGAGCTCCTAGTGATTGTGCTCCCACTGAAAGAGCCCCGACTGACTGCTTTTCAATATCCATAGATCGCGCATGTAATTTAAGTGAACGATCTGGTTGGCTTGATGCAATCTCATCGAATCTTGGTTGCACGATTCTACCCCCTAAATATGAAAGAAAGCCTCATTCGAAATCTCTCTATTCTCTGCTGATAAGTGTAACGCGGATTGTGTTGGAACTCAGATCCTGGGTGAGGTTGATTGCGGCCAGAAGCTCATAATCGATCATTCTATCGTTCTGAAATTCTCAACCAGTAGCATCAACTCCCACTCCTCCGCTACCTTTGCTGCGCCGACTCGGATCAAATAGAGATCCACCTCTTCACCTTGCTTCAGTTCATTCCGTATCCGGGCAAGTGCATCGTCTCGAACCGCAAGCCAGTATTTCTTCTCACCTTCAAGGAAGAGCATCTCTTTTTGATAAGGCTTGGTGTAACCCTCAGGAGAGCCGGCGTAGAGGCGGGCCCACTGTCGCAACACCTCTTTTTTGATCCCTAAAGCTTCCCTTGATGAACCTGTGTAGGTGACTCGCACCCGAGACGGTAGGAGCGCCGGGTGAACTATCATCGTCTCTTCTTTGTTCCCACGACCATCTGGATCATCTGATGCAATTGCCAGATCCTTAATCGTGCGAACTTGATAGTCGTCGGGTGTACGGGGCCGTTTCACTCCCGGTGCTGTCTCTTGCGTATATGCGAGGTTGTAAATGAAGAAGAGTGTTAGCAACAGCGCAAATTTCATTTAGTGCTTCTCCAGGTTGAGACTTTCTCTGCAGCTTCCTGCGAACTGATGACCGGATAAACTTCAAAGTCAACCAGGTCGCTCCAATTGGCAATCCACTCATCAAGTAGTTTTCGATCGTCAGCTTCCATCAATTGAAAACAGCGCTCGAGTTTTTCATCGACCCAGCTGGAAATATATCGCAAACCTTCCGGCGCGAGGCGACCTCGTTGCTGGAAGCGGCGATAGATTGGTTGAGGATCGTGGTTCTTGAAGTGCTCGATAATCATGTAGAGCAAGGTTGGTCACCCCTGAGCGCGATGTGCCTGAACTGAATCCGTAGCGGTGTCGCGCTTGCCACCTCACTCCAGATTAATCCTTGTACAAAGCGGCGCCGGCGAGGGTTGCGACAATCGAGGTGATCAGTTGAAAACCGGCGGTTTTGATCCAAAGTGCATTCGAAAAGAACCCGAGCGGAATGAACTGCGCCGGGCCAGTGAGCGAAAAAGCGATCCAGACCACTAAACCGGCCCAGGCTGCCGTCTTTGGTCCAGCCCCACATGGACCACGCATCAATACATAGAGAGTCATGGCGAGGATTCCGCGTCCCAATTCGAAGATCGCGAAGTACGCCAGACTAACACTATGTGCCTCGGGCTGTTTGGCGCCCAGGTTTTCGTAAACAGCAGTCCAGTCAGCCATCGCCAACTTCTCATGATAAAAACCATCCGAGAGGAAGCAGATAAGCGTCACTACCAAAATGCCAACAATAAATCTCGCCCAGTTGATCTTCATTTATCACCTCCTACGTTGAGTGGAAGTTGTTCGAACTAAGAGTCCGGAAGAATTAGAGCTTGATTCAAATAACCGGCTTGTATCTGACCGGAATAGTGCAACGCAAGGCTTAGCCAGTCTTTACTGACGACGCGATGTGATGCTTGATCATTTGATAGACCAGATCTCATGTGCTCTGAAAAGATCGTCGGCAAGGAAGATGCCTTGTTCAATCTTGGTGGTGTGTGACACAAGCACGTATGCAAGAAAATCGGAGATGAACTTTCGCTGGTCCGTGCTACAGGCGGTAACCAGCCTGTTGTTCGCGCCGTCGTAGATTAAATGAAAAAGCAACTGATCCAGGTAATTTTGTTGCGGGTCGTCGATGGTATCTAACGTCATTCTGATCAGCGCGGGCATGTAATACATCAATCCCTCGGCTGAAGAAAAGCACAAAGGATCCCAACCCGGGTTTCCCAGTTGCTCTAATCCAATTGAATCAACGTCATGATTTGTCAGTGTTTGATCGTGTTCCGCGCACTCACAGCAATGTTGGTAGTTGCAGAAATGCTCCGGTTTGGGCAGGTTGAAAAGAAGTTTCGCTTGCGCGGTCCAGTCCATTCGCCACCGTCAACGATATCCGGTCACATCGGCCGGCTTACCCGCGTCTTGGACTTCAACCACATAACGCCAAGCATCAGGTTGTGAACCATCAAGATCGCTGAAGCCATACTCTTTTGCCATTTGACCGCTCGAGAGTGACTGGCCATTCCAACGCGCTCGTTCCGGATCAGCGGCCAGATGCGCGACGGCACGTCCTACATAACGCGGCGTCTCACTGATTGCAAAGTGAGGTTGCTTTTTGATGGCGTCTCGCCAGTTTGCTTCAGTGACACCGTAGTTATCCAGCATCTGTTCGGAACGCAGCCATCCCGGACTTACAGCAACAGCGGTGCATTGATGCGGTTTGAGCTCATGGGCCAGAGACCAGGCCATGCGATTGACCGAAGTCTTGGCCAAATCATAGAAGAACGACACTCGATAATTCAGGGAGTTGTATTCAGCAGGTCCATCCGTCACTTCAATCACCAATCCACCCGGTTGCTTGATCAGTAAAGGAAGGGCGAAATGGCCGGTGATGATATGCGTGTCAATGGCGAGACGAAGCATATGCAAACCCGATTCGAGTGAATGATCCCACAACGGCACGTTCCACTGTATCAACCAATCAGATCCCCACACGTCATTAACGAGAATGTCTAGGCGACCCTGTTCACGTTCGATCCGGGCTACCAGCTCTTTTACTTGAGCATGATTGAGATGATCAACCGGGGCAGCGATCCCGTTACCACCTGCTTCGCGCACCAGGTCGGCGGTCTGTTCAATTGTTTCAGGTCGTTTCATCTCTGAAGGCCGGGCGCGTGTACTGCGACCTGTGCAGTAGACAGTAGCCCCCGCTGCGCCGAGTTCGACAGCGATACCTCTACCGGCGCCACGTGTAGCACCAGCAACTAATGCAACTTTGCTTTCGAGTGGACGATTGGGACTATTGTTGTCAGCCATTCTGTGACGCTCTTGCTCTAGTCTGAAATATCAGGTTGGCCACAATTCACAACTGATGACTCAACTTGAACTTCCTCATCTCTTCAAGCTTCGAAATGATCCCTTTGACGTAGTGCTTGATACCTTCATCATACTTTCCCTGTCGATACAGCGGGGTCGAGGAATCGCCGAGAACTTTCGTTACATCATCAGGTAGGTCGCGTTCCAAACTGCGACTGACTTGCAGTCTCCATTGCCGGTCCTTAATCGCAACGAGCAGCAAGAGCCCACCACCCCTGGAGGTATCTTTTGGTCCAACACCCCATTCTTTCGCGAGCGCGAGTGAATAGTCAGCGATCGCCCGTCCGCCGGTTGTTTCTACAGTTACCACCGCAAACTCGATCTCTGATTTGGACTTCAACTCATCAAGAACAGTCTCTAATTGCTGCTTCGATTCCGGAGTGAAGACATTTGCGAAGTCGTTGACGAAACCGCTCGGCGGGGGAAGAGGAGTCGTGGTCGGTTTCTGCGTGTTTAAGTTCTGATCGGATGGTTGAGTGCTCGAGTCGTTCGTGGTTCCGTTTGTTAGACCAGCGAACGCACATGAGACACAGGTGATCGACAGGACCAGCAGCAGGGCGAGAAGGGCGGAACGGATCGAAAGTATCATCTTCTTTATGCGAGAGAATGAAACTCTAATTCTTCGACAGCGAATGACGATCGAAAAACGCGATGAGACCATCCGCCATGCCCCGTGGGTTCTGAACATGTAGTAGATGCGTCGCGCCCTTCAATACAAACGGTTCGGCTCTTGGTAACCAGGTCAGGAGTCTTTGTTGCCGTTCGGTCCATATCGAAGAGACATCTTTGCTTTTCTCACCGACAACTGCCAGAACCGGTTGGGAAATCCGGGTCGCATCATGCCGCTGAAACGTCCAACTCTGAACCGCAGGCAGTTCTTGTCCAAAGAAGGTTTCAGCATCCACGATGGCCTGTTCGAAAGCACCGGGAATTGCGCGTTCGAGTGGGGCGCGGTAATCAGGTCCAGAGACTCCTCGCATGAAAGTATCGATCGCTCTTTCTTTATCTCCGGCACGAAAGTACTCGATGGCAGGCGACAAGGCAGGTCGTGTAGAAAGCAGACGATCGGGACCACTTGGTGACATTGGCAAGGCTGGTTCCAGTAGACCGAGGGATTGGACCATCTCTGGAGCGTCGAGCGCGAGCTGAAGCGCGATGTTTGCACCGGACGAGTGCCCGACGATGTGCGCACGCTTGATCTGAAGGTGATTTAAGAGCGCACGCAGATGAACCGCCTGTTGCGCGATGCTCACT
>DATBMP010000324.1:0-2580 GCA_036554845.1 Pyrinomonadaceae bacterium | reverse complement strand
TCGATCATCAACCGTTTTCTGGACGAGGTACGCGATGCGGCCGTTCAAGTCGTACCACTTGGGATTGAAGACCGAACTGCCCCGCAAAGAGAACGTGCGAATTCAGACGAGCATGATTGGTCGTAAGCAACGCTGATGAGTTTAAGAAGCAAACTCATTTTTGGTTATCTGGTTTTCGTCGCAGCTCTGGTGGTGCTTGGCGCCTGGGGGGCCTGGCGTCTGCGTGAAATGGGCGGTGTATCGCGCCGGATCATTTCCAACAACTACGACTCGGTAGTTGCAGCCCAGGAAATGAAAGAGAGTCTTGAGCGACAGGATTCGGCAGCCCTATATGCACTTCTTGGTGCACACGACAAAGCGATTGCTCAACTACGTGAACACCGGGCACGATTCGATCAAAATTTTCAAAAGGCGGCGAACAACATTACGGAAGTGGGTGAACCCGCCGCGATAGAGACAATTCGAACCGACCGCGACGTCTATTACCGGATGTTCGACGCTTTTATGAGCCGTATTGAAGCAGCGAGAGCTTCGCCTGCGTCTCAGGTAGAGCGACGTGAAGAGCGCTCAGAACGAAACGAGTACTTCACGCGTCTGGAACCCCAATTCAATAAACTACGCGCAGAATGTGAACATCTACTGCAACTGAATCAACGTGCAATGCTCGCGAAATCAGAGGCGGCTGCTGGAGTTGCTCAATTGTGGTTCTACCGCACGTTGCTGATCGCAGGTGTCCTTGTTGCCGCGGGTCTCTACCTCGCCTTCTTTCTTGCAAACCGCATCGTCCGACCTTTGCGACAGTTAACAGCGAGCACCGCCAAAATCGCAGGCGGAGACCTCAACGCAAAGGTTCCTGTGACTTCGCGCGATGAAGTCGGGGTGCTTGCCGCTGAATACAACCGCATGGCCGAGCGCATTCGGCAACTGCGTAGCTCCGATATGGGCCAACTGGTGATCGCCCAACAGACAACCGAAGCGGCCATTGATTCTCTGTACGATCCCGTCATCGTAACGGACGGTGAGGGTCAGGTGACCAAACTCAACCCTGCTGCGGAGGAAATATTCGGTTCTGAGAAAGAGAATGCCGGCAGGCACATTGGAGAGGTCGCTCGTGATGTGCGGATTGCAGGTGCCGTAGCCGAAGCGATCGAGTCTCAACGGCCCGTAGCAGGCGAGGGCATGGCATCAGTCCTGCCACTTGCTGTCGATGGCTCGGAGAGAGCATTTCGCCTGCGCACCACGCCGATGCGTGATAACGGCAGTCGCTTACTCGGAGCAGTCACGTTGCTTGAAGACATCACCCACCTGCGTGAGCTTGACCGGCTCAAATCAGAGTTCATCGCTACCGCTTCACATGAGTTACGCACGCCACTTACAAGTGTGCAGATGGGTGTTCATTTGTTGTTGGAAGGTGCGGTAGGAGAATTGAACGAGAAACAGATGGAAGTTCTCAGCGCTTGTCGAGAAGATTGTGAGCGCCTCGATAAGCTAATGCGAGACTTACTCGACCTTTCTCGAATTGAAGCAGGGGAGAGTCAGCCTGCGTTGAAGACGATTCGAACACGCGAGTTCATCGTCAAAGCAACAGAAGATTTACGACCACAGGTGGAATCAAAGGGGCTTTCTTTTAACGTCATCATTCCCGTGGGTCTGCCGGATGTAATGATTGATTCATCACAAATCGAACGAGTCCTGGCAAATCTCGTGGTGAATGCCATTCGCTACACCAAACAAGGTGAGATCCGAATCGGTGCTGAGCCTCGCGGGAATTACATCGCGGTCTCGGTTTCGGATACCGGAACCGGAATTCCACAGGAGTACTTGCCACACATCTTCGACAAGTTTGTCCAGGTGCCCGGAGCAGCGACGGGTGGCGCAGGATTAGGGCTGGCAATTTCACGGTTAATTATTGAGGGCCATGGCGGGCAGATCAGTGCCCAGTCACAGTTAGGACACGGATCGACTTTCACGTTTACGTTGCCTGTTGAGCGTTAAAGAGATCAAAGGAGTGCTTACATGGCTGGCCGAGTGCTCATTATCGATGACGAAGAGAATATCCGTCAGATGCTTCGCCTGACTTTAGAGGCGGCTTCGTACGAAGTCGGTGAGGCTGAAAACGGTATGGAAGCATCCTTCATTCTGAGCTCAGATCCTGACTGGAACGTGATCCTGTTGGACCAAAGGCTGCCCGTCGTGGAAGGAACGGAAATCTTGCCGCGCCTCAAGGTGCTCGCTCCCTCCGCGCGTGTGGTGATGATGACGGCGTATGCGTCCGTCGAACTTGCCGTTGAGGCGATGAAGCTTGGAGCCACGGATTTTTTGCGTAAACCGATGACGCCTGAAGTCGTGCGCAATGCCGTGGCGGCGGCACTCAACAAGGAAAGTGAATCAGATGACGCGCAGCGTAAGCCAATCACAACACTGAACGGATTTACTGTCCTGCGCGGTTCTGACCTCGGCAGAGCACTGCCGCAGCTTCCAAATGAACGGCGATTCGTCGTCAAAAAACCTGATGGCCGAGAGCAGGAAGTTGTGGTCGAGATTGCTGACCATGCATTTCGACAGGCACAACAAGCGGTC
>DATBMP010000298.1:0-10964 GCA_036554845.1 Pyrinomonadaceae bacterium | reverse complement strand
CAGCGCTGCGAGATGCGAGTCGGATTTGATCTTTGAGATCGAAGACCCAACCGGTGATGCGCTCGGAGTTTTGGCGGACCAGAGTTCGTTCGCCAGTAGAGATCTTAACCTTGTAAAGATCGTGCCAGGCTTTGTCACGATCGTTGATGCCGACGTAAATGGCATCCGGATCGCTACGTGGCACGGCATAGATGGCCGCGCGAATGCCTTTCGCTTCAGTCAGATTGCGAGCGGCAGGAACGTCCTGTCCTGAAGCGGGCGAGTCGGCCGGGTTAACTGCGTAGACGTTGTAGTTTTCATCACCGCCCTGATCCTGGGCGAACATGATGAACTTGCCATCGCGACTCCAGAAATACTGGGTTACCGGTCGCTTGATGTCGTTGGTGATGGGCTTAGCCGAATCGAAAGGAGCTTCCGTTCGCTTGACCCAGATGTTTCGTGTTCCCTTGAAGGGTTTAACGAACGCGATGAACTTGCCGTCAGGCGAGATTTGTGCGCCTGAAATTTCCGGATCGCCAAAGAACAGCTCGCGGTCAATTAACGGAGCTTGCGTGCCTTGTGCGAAGGCCGTTGCTGACGCCATCCCGATCATCAGGGTGCAGGCCAGCAACATAAGCGTTAACGGAGTCTTGAGTGCAGTTCGATATTTGTACATAACCCCTTCTTTCTTTGTACGTAGGTGAGTTGATTTGGGCGAAAAGCAGTACTTTCTACGTTATTCGCCGATATGTAGTTTCATAAAGGCCGTGTCTGAGAGTTTAGAAAGTCAAGGTTCTCGGGAAGCCGAGAACCTCCTACGATTTTTCGGAAGAATTACACCGTCGCAAAAGCCGCATCGAGTGCGGTGACTAATTCGTCAACGTGATCCTTAGTTGCGTTCAGCATCAATCCCGTACGAATCACGTTGCCGTAAAGCCCGCCTTTACCGATTAGCACTTTTCGTCGCTTGGTCTCTTCGAAAACCTGCAGCAACGCGTGTGGCGCCGGTTCCTTTGTCTCGCGGTCTTTTACAAGTTCAAGTCCTTGCATCAAACCCAATCCGCGAACATCGCCAATGACCGGATACTTCTCTTTCAGTGCCTCGAGCTTTTGCCGCAAGTAACCACCGACTTCTGCGGCATTGCGTTTAAGATCTTCTTCTTCGATCAAATGAATGACTGCGAGTGCGGCAGCCATCGAGACCGGGTTTCCACCGAACGTGGAGAACGTTAACCCGGGATAGCTGTCAGCAACTTCTGGTGTAGCAACTGTGATTCCCACAGGAACACCGTTACCAAGTCCCTTTGCAGACGTGATGATGTCCGGCTCGACGTTCCAGTGTTCGATGCCGAACCACTTGTCGCCTGTTCTGCCCCATCCGGTCTGGACTTCGTCGGCGATGAATAGACCACCATGCTTGCGCGTGATCTCGACTGCGCGTTCGAAATAACCCGGCGGTGGCACCACGAATCCACCGACACCGAGTATCGGTTCGGCCATGAATGCAGCAATCTCGCCGGTGGTTGTGGTCATGATCAACTCTTCGATGTCGTTCGCGCATGCCAGACCACATTCGGGATAAGTAAGTTTGAAAGGACAGCGATAGCAATACGGGGCGCGCGCGTGAACGAAACCGGCGACCTGTGGCGGCAGGGGACGCCATGTCGAGTGGCCCATCGCTGAGAGTGCAGTTGCCGAACGACCGCTGTAACTGTGACGCAGCACGACAATCTCGTGACGACCGGTTGCAGTCTTGGCCGTATGCACCGCGGTGTCATCAGCTTCGGTACCGCTGTTTGTGAAGAAGGATTTCTTTAACTTGCCGGGTGTGATCTGGTGCACCTTCTCTGCCAAGTCCGATTGTGGTTGATTAGCGTAGAGCGTCGATGTGTGTTGCAGGGTCTTAACCTGATTGATGATGGCTTCATTAATCTTTGGATGGGCATGACCGACACTGACGGTTAATACTCCGCCAAAACAATCCAGGTACTTGTTTCCCTGATCGTCCCAAACGTGAAAGCCTTCGCCACGGACCAGAGCCAACGGTTCCTGGTAGTACATCGCGACTGCAGGGAATAGAAACTCTTTATGTTTGCGAACTGCTTCGGAAGCCTGGGTTTTGGTTTCAGTCGTACTCATGCTTTGTTTCCCCTCAGTGTGGTCTGGCGTGGATCGGTCTGTTTTGAGTTTGCAGTTCGGGTGCTGGTTCTTTCTGGTCGAGGACGCGGTACTGTTCTTCCTTCAGGTTTGCAATCACGTCGCGCATGATCTGCGCAAACTTCAAACTCCCGCTGCCGTTCAGGTGACTTGCGTCGCCGAAGTCTTCTTTGGCCCATTTGGGTAGCAAGACTTCTCGTGCGAAGTAGAGACCATGTTTTGCCGCTACCTCTTCCGTAACTTTGTTGTAACGTTCAAGGTAATCAACGATCTCAAGGTCATCAACGTAGGGAATCCACCAACGCAGCCGGTTCGGGAGAAGTGTTTCTTCAATTAGAACCTGGGGAACCAGGATGGGTTTTAATCCCTGGCCACGCGCAATCGTTACCAGTGTTTCAAGATTCCGCCGATAGAGATTGAGCGCGCGGCTCTCAGCTTCGGTAGACTTATCTTCCTGTGGAAACGGTCGACTGAACGAACAAGTGGGATAGACGCGAGCCTTTTGCAGAAGAAAGATCGCTACTTTGCCCGAGGCGAATCTCTGCACTGGATTGTTCGTGCAAAGATTGAACGAAGCGTAAAGCGCAGGCGCGTGATAGTCCGAATAGTCCGGCGCCAGATTGCGAATATGCATGTTGCGCAGGTCGTTGATTCCGGAATGGATTATCAGCAGGTCCGGTTGATACTCGGGAACGGTTAATGAAAGGAGCGCGATGTGTTCAGCAGTTGAATGGCCCAACATTCCGAAATTGAGAATCTCAAAACGATCGCCAAGTAGTCCACGCAACTGCGCCGGCCATTCTTGTCCGTCTGTGACACTGCCGCCGTAAGTGGTTGATCCTCCGATGGCCACAATCCTTAAGCGATCAGATTTAGGTGTTATCTCAGGACCACGAAAACCCTGCGAGTTGTGCGAGTAAGTGAAGTCTCGATACGAAACGTGCGCATTCTTTCTGGGGACGGCAACGAGATACGGGTGAGGCTCGAACAGTTCACTCAGGTACGCCCGTTCGTCGTTGAAGGTCCATCTGCCGTTTTTCACATAGAAGAACATCACGCACGCGAATTCGACGCAGAAGACGAGGAGCAGAACGTAACTGGTCCGAAGGATGTAACGGCGTAACCTTGGCCGGCGAGCCCAAAAACCAAATGCCGTCAACGCAATCCAACCAACTATGATGAAGAGATAAACTTTGAGCATCACCGAGATGCGACCACGCCCTGCTGAGGAGGCTTAGTACAAGTTTCCCTCTCTCTTCCGACCTGTGTAGTCAACATAGACGACCTTTAGTTCAGTGTAGAAATCGAGCGCTGTCGAACCTTGCTCACGATCGCCGATGCCGGTCCCTTTAATCCCGCCAAAGGGTATGTGTGCTTCTCCTCCGGTAGTAGGCGAATTGATATGCGTCATGCCAGTTTCAATCTCGTCAACAAAACGAAAGATGCGAGCAGCGTCGTTGCTAAAAATGGAAGATGAGAGGCCATACTCGCAGTCGTTTGCCACCTGCATCGCCTCTTCAAAGTTCTTCACTCGTAAGACAGATAGCACTGGACCAAAGATCTCTTCTCTCGCGATACGCATGTCAGAGGTAACGTGATCGAAGACCGTAGGATTCACGAAGTATCCCTTGTCCAGACCATTACCTGTGGCTCGAGATCCACCGCATACTAGCGTAGCCCCATCTTCGCGACCGATGTCGATGTAACTCAGAACGGTCTTGAATTGACTCTCATCAACGCTTGGTCCCATCTCAGTGTCGTGATCAGCGCCGTCGCCTAATCGCATCGAGCGTGCCCGGGCCGCGATGCGTTCCACGAATTCGTCAGCGATTTCGTTTACAACGACCGCGCGACTGGTTGCCGTGCACCGTTGGCCCGATGAACCGAAAGCGCCTTGTGCGGTTGATTCGACGGCGAGATCCATGTCCGCGTCTTCCAACACCAGGACCGGATTCTTTCCACCCATTTCACATTGGACCTTCGCCCCGCGTCGCGACACCTGTTCGTAAAGCCGGATGCCAACACCATTCGAGCCTGTGAATGAAACAGCTTTTACTGCAGGGTGGCCGATGATCTCGTCGCCTGCATCCGAACCGGAACCAAGGATTAGATTGAGCACACCCGGTAGGACGCCTGCTTCTTCAAAAAGCTCAACGATGCGCACGGCAGTAGCTGGTGTTAGCGAAGCAGGTTTGAATACCACAGCGTTCCCGGCAACGAGTGCAGGTGCGATCTTCCAAACCGGAATTGCTACCGGGAAATTCCATGGTGTGACACAAGCGACAACACCGAGTGGTTGTTTGATTGTGTAAGCGAAATTGGATGGTAGTTCCGACTGGATCGTCTCACCGTTCATGCGACGCGACTCGCCAGCGCAAAACTCTGCGACGTTAATTGATCGCTGCAATTCACCGCGCGATTCGGCAATCGTCTTTCCTTCTTCGCGAGTCAGGAGTTGGGCCAACTCCTCTTTATGGTCTTCGAGCAAACGTGCTGCACGCGCGACGATCTTGCCTCGAGTCGGCGCTGGAGTCGCACGCCATGAAGGAAATGCAGTAGCGGCTGCTTCAACTGCTGAACGTGCTTCATCGCGGGTGGCTTGCTTAAAGGTAGCTAAAACGTCATCTGTGTTGGCGGGGTTGATGTTTTTTGCAGTGCGTGACGACGATGATTCAATCCACTTTCCACCGATAAAATTTTTATAAGTTTGCATGACCATTACCGACTTGTCGCTGGCGACAGGTGTTCATCGACAAGCTCGCGCGTGTCCGTATCCGGCAGGGAGGAGCGTAAGCGTCTCAGGTGCTCAGATTACAGGGATTGGCGCCGATCTCGATAACACTCAATGTCGAAGGAATTTGATGCTTGAAGGTCTTCTAATACGACCGAAGACCCCACTCTAATCGACTTACAGATGACGACGAACGAGCCCGTAATATAACATGGCGACTCGCAGCCGCGTCACCGCACACCGAATGATGACTACCAGGAAACTGAATAATCCTCCGAAAAACATCACCGATCTGCTTGATGAACGAGTGCGTCAACAACCCGACTCACAGTTTCTCTCTTCTGAAGCCGACGGCCGGCGTTTCACCTATGCCGAGTTCAAAGAAGCAACTACTCGTGCCGCCAACTTGTTAAGGGCAGCAGGCGTAGGGAAGGGAAACGTTGTGAGTCTTCTGCTGCCAAACAGTGCCGAGTACATCATTGCGTATTTTGCGTGCTGGAGGATCGGCGCTCTGGCGGGCCCCGTGAACTCGCTGCTTAAGGCGCAAGAGATGGCGTATGTAATTTCAAACTCCGAGGCCAAGGCGTTACTCGTCCATCCGGACTTCCTGCCGGTAGTTGGTCAGATCAGAGCTCAGTTGCCGCACTTGCAAGCAGTAATTCAGTTTGATGATGAGGCGAAAGCGACACGTGGATATTCCGGTGCAACTTCGGCGGACATCGAGATCGATTCGGATCACGAAGCGATCATCATCTACACCTCGGGTACCACGGGAAAACCAAAGGGCTGTTTGCTTACCCACGGCAACGTAATTGCGAATGCCAGGCAGATCGCAGACTGGCTCAGCTTCACTGAAAAAGATCGGCTGCTGACGATCATGCCGCTGTTTCACATGAACGCTGTCTCAGTTACGACGATGTCGGCGCTCTACGCTGGTGGCTCAACGGTGGTTAGTCCAAAATTTTCTGCTTCGCGCTTCTGGCAGATCATCTCGGATTACCAAATTACTTCTTTCGGTTCCGTAGCTACGATGTTGTCGATGCTGTTGAGCACCTATCCTGACGGAGTGCCTGAAGGACTTAAGACTGATCAGCTTCGTTTTGCGATGTGTGGTTCAGCCCCCGTGCCTGCCGAGGTGCTGAAGCGTTTCGAGGAGACTTTTCACTGTCTGGTGGTCGAGGGATATGGCTTGTCGGAATCGACTTGCCGTTCAACCTTCAATCCTCCTGACGAACGGCGGCGTCCGGGTTCGTGTGGGCTACCTATCGGAAACGAGATGAAAGTTGTTGACGAAGAGGATCGGGAAGTTCCTGTTAATGCTGTCGGCGAGATCGTTCTTCGTGGCGAAAACATTTTGAAGGCGTATTACAAGAATGAAGAAGCTACTAAGATCGCTTTCCGCAACGGCTGGTTTCACACGGGGGATGTTGGTTACCGGGACGCCGACGGCTTTTTCTACATTGTCGATCGCAAGTCAGACATGATTATTCGCGGGGGTGAGAACATCTACCCGCGTGAGATCGATGAAGTACTCTACGAACATCCGGCGATTTCAGCGGCCGCAACCATTGGTGTGCCGGATCCTCTATACGGTGAAGAGGTCGCGGCATTTATCGTGTTGGAACCGGGTGCCGTGGCCAGCGAAGAGGAAGTGATTGAATTTTGTCGGTCGCGATTGGCTGACTACAAATGTCCGAAGAGTGTGCGGATCGTATCCGAGATCCCGAAAGGACCAACGGGTAAGTTATTAAAGCGTGAGTTAGTTTTGCGGTTTAATGAAAACTAGGCTTCAGCAAGCGGCGAAGTATTTGAAGCGCGTGGTTGCCAACGGTCCATCAACCAGCCAGCCAGTAACCAAATCCCACACACGCCAACCATTAACGGCGAAAACCACTTGCCATAAAGACCATCGGGCGAGAACTTTTCTGTAGCCGTATGAAGAGCCTCGCTGTTAGGAAGCACGCCGGCCTCGGAAAACTCGTGGAATGAATAGATGGCCACCTGGACCATGAAGAGAAGTAGAAATACTCCAGTGACTTGGAAGAACCGTTTCAGGTTGATCAGATGTCCGTAGCGAGCCCAGGCGACTGCGAAAACAAGAGCGGCAGCCAGGCCAAGCAGCGCGCCAGTAATCATCTGGCTTTGCTCGCGCACCTGCATCAGCATCAAAGCAGTCTCCATTCCCTCACGTGTGATCATAAGAAAGGTAAAGAGGAATACTCCGGCTAGAGCTGCGATACTCGAGCCTCGTGACGACATCTGGCTTAGACGGTCCTGCATTCTCTCGCGTATCTTTCCTCCCGATCTCCACATATGAATCACCAGCGTTCCCACCATCACAATTGCAACCACTCCGAGTATGGCCTCCCGCAATGCTTCATTGTTGAAAAAATGAGTCACATATCCGCCGGCAGTTTCACCCAAAACCGCGGCCACGGCCGAATCATTGATGCCAACTTGCAGGAAGTACCCCAGTGCGGCGCTCGTTGCGAGACCAACTGCAATTGCGACGTAGACGGCTGAGGTTAGCTGTTTCCGACCGGATTTGTGCAGATAAGAGAGAATGACGGCTACGAGCAGGAAGGATTCAAAGCCTTCACGCAGCACGATAATGAAGGAGTTAAGCATTGGGTCAGGAGTTACCTTTCAGGGGTGAGCATTCAAATCAGAGCGACGCGTTTTTGAAGAACGCGGTCGGAGTATAGTCTAGTTGAAAATAGATTTCAATTTCAGCCAGATGGGGATTTAGGAGGTCGCCAAATTTGGGTTAGAGCGGGCAAAGCACGTTCGGTTTAGGAGGGGTCGTGCGGGCGTTGCTTCGTGGGTTTTTCTCGGTCAAAAATCGATTCACGATACGACCAAAGACGAGAGCTTACTGAGAAGTGAGTGGAATGATTGCGAGATCAGCCCGAACCTGGCCTATCTCTGTTTGTGCCGTCAATCGCAGCGGTAACCGCCGCCCATCCGCACTCACCCAGGCGCGCAACTGATATCGGTCGCTTTGCGGATCGTCGGTCGTCAACGAGAGTTGGATCGCCTGAATGTCCTGTTCACCGAGGCGAATCGTTTCTCGCTTCAGCGCGCTGATAAAAAGGGTCTTGACTTGGTTATTCACCAGCAGCGATATCGCATTGCGCTTGGGAGGGTTCAGATTGAAGGTGCGTACTGCGTAGAAGAACGAGATGAAGTCGTGCGTGCCAACCGGAATCTCGATTCGTTCGCCTTTCTCATTCGAAGCCGTTCCGTAGTTTTGATTCAAGGTCAGAATCTGATCCAGTCTCCGCCGGCCCTCTATCAGGTTCATCTCTGAACGATAGGGAAGCAAAGTCTTCGGATCGACATATGTGTTGATCCGATCGTTCGCAAAAAACAGCCGTTGAATCGCGTTGGTAGTTTGAGCCGTTGCAGCCAACAACAACCCATCGTTTTCGAAATAGCGTGAGCGGCCGCGTACCTGAAACGACGCTGTAGCAGCTGGCTGTGCAACATTGCCCAAATAGACTTGATAGGTCAGTTGTTCGCCGATCTTGAATGGCAAGTTCTCGAGCGAACCATTGTTTCCTGAAGACGAACCATTACTTCGCGGCGGATTGATCGGTTGTGCAATGGGACCAGGAGTTCCCGGTGGCGTTTTCTGAGGCTGCGGCGCGACCATATCCGAACCAGCTAACTCTGCGCGAATCTCGCCGGCCGCATGCCTTGCGGTTATCAGTACCGGTAGATGTCGCTCGTCATCGCTGAAGTAAACGCGGATGTTGTCGAGCCCATTATCATTCTTAACGCGCACCTGAGTGACAAGTGAGTTGTATGAACCGACATTGGTCTTGATCGTTTGCCGTGCCGACACCTTTAACTCGACCTGATATTCGCGGTTCTCTCCACGAACAGTTAAGGCATGAGTTGAACCTTCGGCGAGTGGAAGCGCTCGGAGACGATAGAGCGCGGAAAGAAAGTCAAAAGTCCCTGAAGCAGGTTGAAACTCGAATGTCGTATCAGACGATCGCGCGGCTTCTCGAATTATTTGCTGAGAACGAAAAGGCACGCCCGTCTCAGGATCGACATAAGTGATGTACTCATTGTTCAAGGCAAAAAGCGCGACATTAACCAGGCCCGTTGTTCTGACACTTCCGCGTAGCTGGAATGCGTCCCGGCCAAAAAATGTTCCCCGGGCAGCGACTCTTAGTTCGACATGTGCTGCGCTGATGATGTTGGAGAACGAAACGTTGTAGGTCAGGCGTTCGCCCACCCGATAAGGCGTTCGGGAAAAGGCGCCGGAAATTGTGTCGTCACTTCGCTGGGCCGAAACTGGAATTAGCAACGCCAGGAGTAAAACTATGGGGGTACAGACCAGGGCAGGCTTCAAACTTTGGTCACCTTCGCAAAATAGTTTCAAGAATTCGAGGAGCTGCGATTCCTCTCTACCGATTGTACACGCAACCCGCCCGTGGCAGTTCCTCTTCCTTCTCAGGATTACCCGTTCTCAAGGCCTTCTGCCATTTCAGTGATTATCTTTTCGGCCGCCAGTCTGGGGTTAAGGGCAGCGGTGATAGGCCGTCCCACAACCAGGTAGTCCGAACCGTTAGCCATTGCCTCCTTTGGCGACATTGTTCGCTTTTGATCGTTTAGGTCACTGCCGCTGGGACGTATACCGGGCGTTACCAGCAAGAAGTCCCGCTTGACCGCCTGACGCAGTACTTCCACTTCCAGTGGTGAGGCGACCACACCATCCAGTCCTGCACGCTCAGTCAATAACGCAAGTCGTTTTACCTGGTCGAGAGAACGGGCGCTGACTCCTATCTCCTCCAACGTCGAATCATCTGAACTTGTCAACACCGTGACCGCGATGACTTTCGGTCTTGATAGACCTTCCTTTGTCACAGATTCTGAGACTGCAGCAACAGTCCGGGTCATCATCTCGTGGCCGCCGGACGCGTGAACATTGAACATCGAAACGCCGAGTCGCGTCGCTTCAACAGCAGCTCCCGCGACTGTGTTTGGGATGTCGTGAAACTTCAGATCCAAAAAGATCTTCTCTCCGCCTCGAACAAGATCGCTCACGATGCCTGGTCCAGCTGCTGAAAATAGTTGTAGTCCTACCTTGAACATTCCGACCGCATCACGTAGCTCGCCTACAGTCCGCTGAGCTTCACTAGCGGTAGACACATCTAGCGCGACGATTAGGCGTTCTCGCGCGACTTCGAAACTCGTGCGACGTTCTCCTAAGTGACTCATAAAAGCTCTCCAGCGCGAATTCCTACAGCAGCATCCAAAGATTGCAGCCCTTCCTTTGCCAGAATCTGTTCAAGCCCGCGAATGATCTCGTTAACGATGCCTGGACCTTCATAGATGAAACCGGTGTAAAGCTGAACCAAACTTGCGCCAGCAGTGATCTTGGCCCACGCATCTTGCGCGTTAAAGATACCACCGACACCAATTAGTGGAATGGTGCCGTTCGTCAATCGATACAGCTTAGCTAACATTTCACACGAGCGTGCACGCAACGGCGCACCGCTCAATCCGCCAGCACCGTAGGCAATGACTTTGGATGATTCGGTTCGCAGATGATCGCGAGAGACTGTGGTATTGGTAGCGATTATCCCGTCAGTATCAGTTGATCGAACCACTTCAACAATCTCTTCCAGATCCTCATCCGCAAGATCCGGCGATAACTTTACTAGCAATGGACGGGGAATACCCCCTGGACCACTCAACTCACGATTCCGTTTTTGCAGCGCAGTCAACAGAGACCGGAGTTGTTCAGCTTCCTGAAGCGATCGCAGTCCCGGAGTGTTTGGTGAACTGACGTTGACCGCGACGTAGTCGGCGATTGGCTGGATGATTTCAAACGTTCGCAGGTAATCATCGACCGCTTCTTCAACCGGAACGATCTTGCTCTTTCCGATACTGACACCGAGGATACATTCAGGGCGAGACTTCTTGACCTGTTCCGTGAAAGCTTTGGCCCCGTGATTATTGAACCCGGCGCGATTGATGAGAGCGAGATCAGCGGGAAGCCTGAAGAGACGAGGCCGAGGATTGCCTGGTTGCGGATGAAAAGTAACTGTTCCCGCCTCTATGTGACCAAAACCAAGCGATG
>DATBMP010000257.1:0-11859 GCA_036554845.1 Pyrinomonadaceae bacterium | reverse complement strand
ATTGCTTATTTATCAACCGACTCGCAAGCCAAGCTGTTGAGAGTAATTGAAACTCGCGAGTTTGAGCGATTAGGTGGTAGGCGGACCATCAATGTTGACGCGCGCTTGATTGCCTTGACGAACGTGAATCTCGATGAAGCGGTGAAGCGGAAGAACTTTCGCGAGGACCTCTATTACAGATTGAATGTGGTCCATATTGCGGTTCCACCACTTCGCGAACGAGCGCAAGACTTGCCTCGATTGGCGGGTGCTTTTCTCGCGTCCTACGCGAATAAGCACGGCAGGGATGTGCGGGCCATCGCTCCTGAGGCTTTGTCGTTGCTGGCGGAATACGAATTTCCCGGAAACGTACGCGAGTTGAGCAATACCATTGAGCGCGCTGTCATCGTCTCGAAGGGACAGCGCATTGAATTAGATAACCTGCCAGAGTCGGTAAGGGTGGCAGTAGAAGCACAGCGAAGACGTGAACGGCCGTTGTCTTTAGCCGAAATCGAAGCGAGCTATGTTCGCGAGACGCTCACGGCAACCAAAGGCAACAAGACCAAGGCGGCACGAATTCTCGGAATTAGTCGAAAGAACCTTTATGAGCGATTGGCACGAATTGAAAAAGAGGACGGCAACCGCGATCAGGAGCCGAGGAAGGACGGCGCGCCGTAATCGAATGTGGTTCGCTTTAGCTGATGCGCGTGCATGTGATTTGGCCGGGTAAGACAAGGAATGCTCATCTGCGAGCATTGATTGACGACTATTTGAAACGAATTTCGCATTTTGTACGTTGCGATATCACGGAATTGCGCGGCTTCTCAGGTGCCGAAGGAGGCGTGGGCATCGATAGAGAGTCAAAGCGCATCTCAGACGCTCTTTCTAAAGATGACGTGTCGATATTGCTCGAGCCCAGTGGCAGTCAGTGGAGTTCACAGGAGCTGGCAGAGAAGATCAGGAATTGGGAGAACGCAGGCACCAGGTCAGTAGCGTTTGTTGTTGGTGGTCCGGATGGAGTTTCTGCGGAGCTAGTGTCGCAGGTTGATCAGCGCTGGTCACTTTCGCAATTGACGTTCACCCATGAAACAGCCCGCGTGCTTTTGCTGGAGCAGATTTATCGAGCATACGCAATCAATCATGGATTGCCTTACGTGAAGTAGTAGGCTTTTGAATCTTCGGTTGCTGCATACCAAGTAGGGTGAGGAGCAAAGAAATAATGGATAAAAGAAAATTAAAGAGTTTTCGCGACAAACTTCTGGCGCGTCGTGAGAGCTTGGTTGGTCAGGTGCAGCAGGCAGAGCTTTACAGTCGTGAGCGCGACTCTGAGGCTACCCAGGATCCTGCTGACATGGCCGCAAACGCTTATACGAAAGAACTTCTGGTATCGATGTCAGATAACGACCGCCAGTTACTGAATCTGATTGATGAAGCGCTTGAGCGGATTGAAGACGGCGGATACGGACGCTGCGTTCGTTGTGAAGAGCCATTGCCTGATAAGCGATTAGAGGCAGTACCATGGGCGCGTCACTGTGTCAGGTGTCAGGATTTGCAGGAGCGCGGTCTTTTGACAGAAGACGATGAGTAAAGATTTTTGACCGATGGTGTCATAATCTCCGGCCTCCTAACTTGACTGTTTAGGGGGCCTTTCTTGTTCATACCTCACGTGGACCAAACATGTCTCTCAAAGGTAGCGTCAACCTTCTCATCGATGCATTGCTATCCGTTATCTACCCTCAGCGGTGTGACCTCTGTCCAAATCTGGTCCACGCTCGTTCAGATGGAACTACTTGTGCAACGTGCTGGGAAGATATCGAACTCGGTGGCATTGCCGGGACGATCTGCTCGAAGTGTGGATCTCCAGCGCTGGGTCAAGTTCCGCTTGAGCGAGCCGATCAGGTGCGGTGTCGAAGATGTGATCAAGATGAATTCACGGCAGCCCGAGCGTGTGGTGTTTATGAAGGAGCGTTGCGTTCTGCAGTGCTCCGTTTGAAACGCGAGCCGTACGTGTGCGAGCGAGTGATCAAAATGCTTATCGAGATTCAAGCGGGCGAACCATTAAACCGCGCTTCGATGATCATCCCGGTACCACTGCACGATGAACGGCGACGAGTCCGAGGCTTCAATCAGGCCGAAGTGATTGCCGACGCGTTATCAAACGCATGTCATCTTCCGGTTAACACCGCTACCTTGTTGAGAACGGTTCACACAGAACGGCATCGAGCAGGAATGGACGCAAAGGCACGGCGCGACTCAGTTGTACATGCTTTTGCAGTGATACATCCACGCGTGGTCGAGGCTGAAAGGATTCTGTTGGTCGACGATGTGTTTACCACGGGTGCGACTTCGTCGAGTGCGGCGGGTGCTCTAAAGGAAGCGGGGGCGTCGGAAGTTTTTGTTTTGACCCTGGCCCGTGCACGCTGAGGCGTTTCATAAATCACGAGATAACTCTGTATGATGCGTGTATGAGAAAACTCTACCCTCCGATTGAACCTTTCGACAAAGGTCGACTTCGTGTCTCGTCTATTCACGAAATCTACTACGAGCAATGCGGTAAAGCTGATGGCCAACCCGCAGTCTTCCTTCATGGTGGACCAGGTGGCGGACTTCATCCTGAGTACCGCCAGTTTTTCGATCCTGATAACTATCGTGTGGTCCTGTTTGACCAACGTGGTTCGGGACAGAGTACTCCGCACGCGAATCTGGAAGAGAACACCACCTGGGATCTGGTGGCGGATATCGAACGTCTTCGTGAACTGCTCGGCATTGACCGTTGGTTGGTCTTTGGTGGTTCCTGGGGAAGCACGCTTTCACTTGCGTATGCCGACACGCATCCCGACAGAGTGACGGCACTAGTCCTTAGAGGCATCTTTCTTTGCCGCCCGACCGAGATTGACTGGTTTTATCAGGCAGGGCACGGCGCCAGCGCAATCTACCCTGACGTTTGGGAAGAATACGTGAAAGTGATTCCTGAGGCTGAACGGGACGACATGCTGATGGCGTATCACAAGAGACTGATGAGTGAGGACGAGAATGTTCGCTTGGAGGCGGCGAAAGCATGGTCGATCTGGGAAGGCAGCACCTCGAAGCTTTACCCAGACAAACAGTTGATCGATCACGCTGGTGAGGCGCATTTCGCTTTAGCTTTAGCTCGCATCGAGGCGCACTACTTCGTGAACAATTCGTTCTTTCCTTCCGACAACTATTTGCTCGAGAACATTCAGAAGATCCGTCACATTCCGGGTGTGATAGTCCAGGGTCGATATGATGTTGTCTGTCCAGCAATGAGTGCCTGGGACCTTCATCGGGCATGGCCGGAAGCCGCACTTCACATCGTTCCCGACGCTGGCCACTCAGCATTGGAACCTGGAATAACCGGCGCATTGGTAGAAGCCACCGACAAGTTCCGCGGCGTCAAATAGACATACACGCTGACTTGGAGGTTGGCTCTTCCAGCACCCGATGAGGCGTACGCAAAGGCCTGCCAGTCAGTAACTTGGAGTTAAGCTCGGAGATGTTTGTTTTTGACACTCTCCGACGCGCTCGCGTAATATCGCCTCGATATGAATGGCCGTGTATTAGTCCTAAACGCATCGTTCGAACCGATTAACGTCTGCAATGAGCGGCGAGCGGTCGTGATGATTTTCAAGGGCGTTGCGCGGGTCGAAGAGCACAACGGACACATGTTGCATTCCGAAAGGCTCTCGATTCATGCGCCCTCGGTTATCCGTCTTATGGAGTACATTCATATCCCGTTTGAAAGGCGATCACTTTCACGCAAGAACATTTTGTTGCGTGACCATTCAGCCTGTCAGTATTGCGGCAGGCAATATCCACCGTCCGAACTGACTTTGGACCATGTCTTACCGCGTTCGCGAGGCGGCGAATCAAGCTGGGATAATTTGGTTGCGTGCTGCAAGCGTTGCAATCATCGGAAGGGAAATCGCACACCAGAAGAATCGGGGATGCACTTGCTGCGACGGCCGCGTGGGTTCTCGCTGCACGTGAATCGCCAGATCATGAGGTACCTTGGTCGTGCTGACGAAACCTGGCGAAAGTATTTGTTCTACGAGTCAAGTAACGGTGAATAGCGCCGTTAAGACGGGCGTTCGCTTACTGGAAAAGAGGCATTATGAGTGAATCAACTTTGGCAATCGGACTGGGCACTCCGGAACTCATTGTCATCGCCGTCGTGATCATTCTTCTCTTTGGAGCCACTCGGTTGCCCCAATTGGCAAAGGCCCTGGGACAAAGTAAGAAGGCTTTCAAGGAAGGATTGGACGAAGCCGATACCGAAACACCGAAAGAGATAAAAGACAAAGCTTCCTCACGATAAGCCTGTCCTGCCAGGTCCGGTTAGCTTTTCAATTCGGTCGACCCTTACGCCCCACAATTAGCGTGGCCTTCACGGTAAGCGCAAACTCCGCGTCATGCCTATCATCATTAATGATGCGAGCCACCTCTCGTGAAACTGCGCTCCTTTGATCCTCACGCAGCGACGATAACCACGACTTCAACAGAAAATCCGCAATCAATGGTGCTCGTAGGAAAGACTCACCTGAATCAAAATCAAATTCCTCTAGTTGCGTCATCGACGTAACATCGTCCAGTCCCTGATTCTGGACCAAGTCCTCGGCATCCGAAACTGTCGGCGCTTCCGTGATCAGCTTCTCAACATCGCCTTCATGATCAATAAATCCCAGATTGTGTAGCGCTTCCCAGTAGACCGAAAAGAACTCCGCAAAGCTCGACGCAGTGGCGAGTGCGAGAACAACTGTTGCGCCCGGCTTTGCAACACGGACCATATCCGCCACGACATCTTTCAGGCGCTCGACCGAAACGAGTGAAGCATTACCGATTACTAGATCCGAGTGGTTGTCGGCGACTGGAAGTGACTCGAGAGTTGAGTGTTCAAACTCAACCATCTCTTTGGCCAGCGTCGCCTTTGCCTTTGCCAGTTCAACCCTTTCGCGATTCTCGTCGAAACCGAGCAGTGCCAGCTTGTCTCCGCCTCGTTGTTTGATCGTGATAGCGTGTCCACCAGTGCCCGCGCCCAGGTAGACGATGTGGCCTTCTTTGGGCAGTTTGACGTGGTCGTCGATGAGTGAAGCAAACCTCTCGTCCCAGTCAGGAGCAACAAAGAGATCGTGAAGATAAGCGAGTTCCTTTTCTGTTTTCTCCGTACTCATGAAATCTTTTCAACACTATTACCTGGCGGCTGTTGTGCTAGTCCTCCTCAAAATACTTTCGTCCGCGTAACTTCTCAGGCAAACACTCCATCTCGTTCTTTGCGGCCGGATCGTTATGGACGTAACGATAACCCTCGCCGTAACCGGCTTTCCTCATAAGAGGCGTAACGGCATTGCGCAGATGAAAGGGTACGGGTTCGCGCGCGGTTTCGGCAGCATCACGAACTGCGGCATGATAAGCGTTCTTGATCGCATTTGATTTGGGAGCTCGAGCCAGATAGATGGTCGCCTGAGACAGGGGAAACAGTCCTTCAGGAAGACCAATCAGCTGCACAATGTCAGCTGCCGCTGCCGCTTGGACCATCGCTTGTGGGTCTGCCAGACCAATATCTTCTGACGCGAGAATACAAAGTCTACGTGCGATGAAGATCGGATCAGCCCCGCCTTCAATCATCCGTGCCAGCCAGTACAGTGATGCATCAACATCAGAATTCCTAAGCGACTTGATAAGTGCTGAGGCAAGGTTGTAATGCTCTTCACCACCCTTGTCATAAGCGTAATGAGCACGGCCCAACGCCTCGACAATGATGTCACCAGTGATGATGCGCTCTCCCGTCGCATCAGGAGCCGTTGATTCAACTGCTGCTTCCAGGGCCGCAAGTGCTACACGAGCGTCACCACCAGAAGAGTTTGCGAGGCGGACAAGTATCTCTTCCGTGACCTTGGGATTGAGTGCAGCCAGGCCACGATCTTCATCGATCAACGCGCGCTCCAGAATCGTCTTTATTTCTTCGGGAGTAAGTGGATTAAGAAGCAGCACCCGGCAGCGAGAAAGAAGTGCGCCGGTCACTTCAAACGAAGGGTTTTCCGTGGTGGCCCCGATCAGAGTTATCGTGCCATTCTCTACAGCGTGTAACAGCGCGTCCTGTTGACCCTTATTGAAGCGGTGAATCTCGTCAATGAAAAGTATAGTGTGCGTTCCAAACTTATGTTGTTGTCGCGCTTCCGCAATCGCTTCCCGCAGGTCTTTGACCCCGGAAAACACCGCTGAAAGGGCGACAAATCGCGCCTCAGTTTTCCTCGCAAGTAAACTTGCAAGCGTAGTCTTTCCCGTGCCCGGCGCACCCCAGAGAACCAGCGACGGCAATCTTGAAGAGCTCTCGATCAAGCGGCGAAGAATTCTGCCTTCGCCCACAAGGTGTTCCTGGCCGACGAACTCCTCCAAAATCCTCGGACGCATCCGTTCCGCAAGAGGTGCAGCATCGACCTCTCCGGCCGGAGGTATCTCTTCGTCAAACAGGTTTCGTATAGTTGGACTGGTCACAGCTATGTATAATTATCACCCAAAGAGATCCAACACGCGAATCTTCGGATAACCTCCAACTGGTCGTACGAACAAGGGGCTAAAGTGAACTCTTTCAGTGGTTTTGGGGTAGTTAGATGCAGTTTTCGATGGAACGCATGCCAAAAGATCTTCGTATACCCGTCACGAGCACGGAGGAACAGTAGCCCAATCGACGTGCCGTGCGGACAAGGAGATTAAAGAGATGTCAGACGCCAAGAACGTATTAAGAATCGTCGGAATGATTCTCCTCGGAATATTTGTTTTCACGGTGGGGGTCCCGATCGTGTTAACTGCCGCGGGAGTTACTCTCGGAATCCTGAAAGTACTTTTTGGGATCGCAATCATGTTGATCAAACTCGCGGTAGTAGTGGCCATCGGATACTTGATACTCGTCGGCATTCGCGCCGTGCTTCGTTAACTGATTCGACTGTTCCTCGGCCCTCGACTTTGATGCTCCGATTTCCTCACCTAATCCTTCACTGCCTTTACTTAATTTCCTGCTAGAGATCGACATCGTCAGTTTTCACGTCGGCCTTGACAGTCTTTCCCAAATTAACAACGATGCCGGACGATGACACCGGAACAAAGATTCGATCGGCTAGAGCGCATAGTCAAACTGATGATTAAGGCGGGACTGCGTGCGCGTCGCAACGCTCGTGAGCAGGACGAGAAGATAACCTTGATTATTAACGCGCAGATCAAAAATGAAGAACGATTCGACCAAATGGCAACAGCTCAGGCAAACTTGGCTAATTCTCAAGCTCACACGGATCAGAGACTGGACGCGCTAATCAATATCATTCGTAAACAAACTGAACGACCTGAGTTCTAGGGAACTGATTAGACGTTGAATCTGAAGTGCACAACGTCACCTTCCTGCATCAAATAATCTTTACCTTCCAATCTAAGTAATCCTTGTTCGCGTGCTGCTGCGTACGAACCTGCCTTTACCAGGTCGTCATAACTGACAACTTCAGCGCGAATGAACCCTCTTTCGATGTCTGAGTGAATTACACCGGCCGCTTGTTGTGCTCTGGTGTGTTGCGGAATGGTCCATGCCCGCACCTCCTTCTCACCAGCTGTCAGGAACGACATAAGGCCGAGCAGGTGATACGCGTTCTTGATCAAACGATCCACACCGCTGCCTGATACGCCGTGACTCTCCAGATACTCGAGCCGTTCGGCTGGCGGAAGTTCCACTAGCTCCGCTTCGAGTTGCGCGCTGATCACCAAACACTCCGCTCCTTCTTGCTCTGCGATCTTCTTGACAGCAAGCACACCTGCATTCTCCTCTGGGTTCGCCAACGTGTTCTCGTCAACGTTTGCGGCGTAGATAGTAGGTTTCATCGTGAGAAAGAAAAACCCACGTGCAACTTCGAGTTCATCCTCTGTCAGCGAGACGGTGCGTGCGGATCGGCCTTGTTCAAGAACCGGCTGAATTTTGTCGAGCACAGCAAGTTCGGCGCGTGCGGTCTTGTCCTGACTCTTAAGCGCCTTCTGAGCTTTCTCGCGGCGGCGTTCCGCAGTTGCGAGATCAGCAAGAGCCAACTCGATCTGAATGGTCTCAATGTCACGACGTGGATCAACCGAACCTTCGACATGGATCACGCTCTCGTCCTCGAAACATCGCACTACTTGCACCACTGTGTCTGTCTCACGGATGTTCGCCAGGAATTGATTTCCCAGACCTTCACCTTTCGAAGCACCGCGAACAAGACCTGCGATATCCAGAAATTCCACCGTTGCTGGAACGATGATGTTTGTCTTTACGATCCGCGCGAGTGGTTCAAGACGCTCATCTGGAACCGGCACAACACCAACGTTCGGTTCGATTGTAGCGAAGGGGTAGTTTGCCGCGAGTGCTGCGGTCTGCGCTGTTAACGCATTAAACAATGTCGACTTGCCCACGTTGGGCAAGCCAACGATTCCTGCTCGTAGCATGCTGTCTTCCTTTCCGCTTGAAACTAACCGATAGATGAGGCCGACGCAATCGACCGGAGCGAGAACAGCAGTTCACCTTATTCATTCTGGTTCGCGTATAATCGCCGTCCAAGTTTGCTGACTTACTAAGAAACTTCGCTGTCCTCCTAAGAATGATAATCTCGCTTGCGCTGGCGTTGCTGTGTACTGCCGGGGGCACGATTGCCACTTATCTTTATGACGAAGGCGCCTCGTTTAGCTATCGTGTGTGTAGCGGCGCGTGTGTTGGTCTTGCTGCTCTGGGTCTTATCTGCTTTGTCATTGCATCGTTTCTAGGACTTTCTCCACTCACAATCGCTATCTCGTTAGTTGTCGTTTGGATCGTTCCCTTCGTAGTGCTTCAGAAGCAGTACTTGCGGAAGACAATTCGTCAGGACCTGCAAAAGACCTCACAGGGCATTCGCCAGACCTTGCTTCACCCAACGCGCATCACTGGCACTGCCGTCTTTTATGTGTTGGTAGTGATCGTTCTTTGGAGGGTTTTTGGACGAGCTGTTATTGAAGAACCGGAAGGGTTGTTTACTGGCGTACTGAATAATTTCGGTGACCTGCCATTTCACATAAGCGTGATTACCAGCTTTGTCTACGGCGAGAACTTCCCACCCGAGGACCCGACTTACGCAGGAGTAAAGTTCACCTACCCGTTTCTGACGGATTTCATTTCCGCAATCTTCGTGCGTTGCGGCGCCAACCTGCGCGAGTCGATGTTCGTAGGGAATATGTTCGTCGCCGTCTCGTTTGTTGGCCTGGTCCATCGTTGGGCCCTGGTGTTATTGCGAGATCGACTTGCCGCTTTACTCACACCATTGATCGTGCTTTTGAGTGGGGGTTTAGGTTGGACCTTACTTTGGTCTCAGGCGGAGAAACATCAGTGGGCTCTGTTCGCAACGTTACGAGACTTGCCTCCCTCGTTCACTGTCATTCCGGAAACAACCTGGCGTTGGGGTAACGCAATATCAACTCTGCTAATTCCTCAGCGCGGCATACTGTTGGGTCTCGCACTTGCCGTGATCGTCTTTACCCAATGGTGGCTGTCGGAGGTCGAACCTCCGAAACACACCGTGGTAAAGCAGCGCAAGAAACAGAACCCAAAGAGATCGAAAGTCGCCCCAGACGAGAGCACACGCTCTGTCGCATCCACTGCTTCTTTCTCGTTTCCGTTCACCCTGCCCATCATGCGCATGATTGCGGCGGGCGTGGTGGCGGGACTCTTACCTTTAGTTCACGCGCACAGCTTTGTAGTCGTCATGGTGATGGGGGCGTGCATCGCCTTATTGCGAAGGCGTTGGCGCGAGTGGTTCGTGTTCTTTGTCGTTGCATCAGTGGTCGCGTTACCGCAAATGCTGTGGTCCACCATTGGGAGCGCGGTCGACGCGAGTACTTTTTTCGAATGGCACCTGGGTTGGGACCGTCGAGAAGATAGTGTTCTGTGGTTCTGGTTTAAGAATACCGGTTTCTTTATTCCGTTGCTGATAGCAGCCCTGTTGTGGCGTGGCAATGAGTATCTGGTAAAGAAGCGGTTGCTGCTTTTTTATCTCCCGTTCACTCTCTGTTTCATCATTCCGAATGTTATGAAGATGGCCCCCTGGGTTTGGGACAATATCAAGGTCATCTACTATTGGTGGCTTGCTTCTGCTCCACTTGTAGCTCTGTTGTTGGCCAGGTTATGGCGACAAGGGAAGTGGTGGCGACCTTTGGCGGTGCTTCTTCTTATTGTCGTCACTCTTTCCGGCGCACTCGATGTGGCAGCAATCGCGTTAAGATCAACGCAGTACCAGGTATTCGATCGCAACGGTCTGCTGTTTGCGGAATTGATTAAAGAGAACACTGAACCTCGGGCTTTGGTGATTCATGCGCCAGTGCACAATCACCCGATCTTCCTGACGGGGAGGCGATCTTTGCTCGGTTATCCGGGTCACATCTGGACGCACGGACTCGACTTTGCGCAGCGGGAATCCGAGATAAAGCAAATCTACGCGGGAAGTGCCGATGCCGCTAAACTGCTGCGTGATTACCAGATCGACTATCTGATTGTTGGTCCCCTCGAACGCAACAACCTGAGTGTTAACGATCGATTCATGAGCAAGCTTCAGAAGGTTGGTGAAGTTGGTGCCTACCAGCTCTACAAAGTCAAAACGCCGTAAAAAGGGAACTGGTCCAGGTCCCAAGTCTGCCGGCGTGAAGGTCACTACGCCGGCGGCGATTAAAGCTCCGCAGATGCAGATCTCGGATCGAACCTGGACGATTTGTAGTGTGGTGATCCTTCTCGCCGCTGCCTTTCTACGTCTTTACGATCTCGACTTGGTGCCGTTGCATCACGACGAAGGTGTTAATGGGAACTTTCTGGTCCGCCTGGTGCGGGAAGGCGCCTACCAATACGATCCTGGGAACTATCACGGACCCACTCTTTACTATTTCTCGGCAATCATTCCCTGGATTATTCGCTTCATCTTTGGTCCCTCGGCGCAAAACTCCTACGGCTTGACCACCTTTATGATCAGGATGGTTCCAGGGCTCTTCGGTATCGGAACCGTCGGTCTAATTCTTTTGTTGAGACGAAGACTTGGAAGTATTGGGACTTTGAGCGCGGCGGGTCTGCTGGCGATCTCACCAGGAGCAGTTTATCTCTCGAGATACTTCATTCATGAGACCCTTTTCGTTTTCTTCACAATCGCGATCGTAGTGGCTGTTCTGCGTTACTACGAAGATGGACACCCTATTTACTTGATGCTGGCTTTGATCTCGACGGCACTGCTTTTTGCTACGAAGGAGACAGCGTTTGTTTCTGGAGGCGTACTTCTGCTTGCGGTTGCTTCGACATATTGTTACCTGTGGTTAACCAGGCAAATCGGATGGACGCGGAGCGCGCGTCGAAAACAGCAGCCAAGTTCGTTGAGATCGTTTGTTGACAGAGCCGGCGGAAAGAATGCTTTGGCTGTCTGGGGCTTGATCGGTTTAGTCGTGTTCGTGGCGGTTTACGTCCTCTTCTATTCTTCGTTCTTCACAAACTTTCCCAAGGGGGTTACTGATTCGCTAAAGACTTTTGAAATCTGGAGTAAGACCGGAAGACGAGATCACATTCATCCGTGGACCACCTATATCAAATGGCTTAGTGGGCAAGAGTCTCCGTTATTGTTTCTGGGAAGTGTTGGCGCCGTTTTTGTTCTGCTGAAACCGAAGAACATTTTTGCCTTGTTCAGTTCGTTCTGGGCGTTCGGATTGATAGCTGCGTACTCACTTATTGGTTACAAGACACCGTGGTTGCTTCTCAGCTTTATTGTTCCGCTTGCACTCATCGCTGGCTACGCTTTCCAGGTGGTGTACGAAACGCACTGGGCTGGGTTGCGGGCCTTCATTATGGTTGCC
>DATBMP010000237.1:0-4697 GCA_036554845.1 Pyrinomonadaceae bacterium | reverse complement strand
AAGCGAATGCGGCGAAGTGCACGCACGCATCGATCTCATTTTCACGCGCTATACGTGCAACCAGATCGCGATCGCCAATGTTGCCTTCGTAAAACGGAACTTCGGGTGCGACTGCGGCCCGGTATCCACGCGAGAGGTTGTCGAGTACGACAACATGCTCTCCCCTGGCGCGCAATAATTCGGTCGTGACGCTACCGATGTAGCCGGCGCCACCAGTTACGAGAATCGACATTTAGGTTACCCAGTGATTAGAGCTTTAACTAAAAACTTACGCGAAAGTTTGTCCGACGCGACGTGATCGGCATTTGTAGGGCCGGCACTCCGAACCCCGTCAGTTGCCGAAGACCCCACTGAATTCTTGACGGTCGTCGTGTAGCGCGGGCGGCCACGGGTTGCCGCCCCTACAAAGTTCAAACACGCGGCCGTAGGACCAGATGACCAAAGGCAGCACTTCCCGGTGATGACCCACTGAAGATGTAAGGCCTGTAACCTGTTCTCTCCGTGTAACGATGGACCACCGCTTCAATTGCGTCTCCAGCGTTGCGATTGCCGAGTACTGCAACCGTTCCACCGCTGCCGCCTCCCGTAATCTTTCCGCCGTAAAGTCCACGTCCGAAAGTCTTCACAAGTTCGACCAGCGCGTCTGTCCCCTCGGAACCAAGTCCACAAGCGGAGTAACTTGCGTGCGAATCGAACATTAAATGTCCTAACAACTCCGGCTTTCGTTTATCCGGGCTGGCGGCATGGGAACACAGCAACTCCGCAAACTTCTTCACTCGAAAACTCTCATATACGGCGTGAGAAGTCGGGTTCAACACCGCATAGGTACGATCCCTCTCGACTCGCGTTACAGAGTCGGTAGTCCCTCCATAGCGCTTTAGAAAGTCGGCACCCGGTATACATTCGGGTAACCTTTCAGCAAACCTCTCCTCAAATTCCGCCGGCGAAATGTTAGCGAGATAACCTTTCCACTTCGGATCTTCAATTACGACGGATCCGTCTCTCTGTTGAACCTGCAATCCTGCAAGTTCAGCAATGATCCGATAACCCATGAACGCCCCGACACGCACCGAACCATAATCCGCGCCACATACTGAATGACGCACACCTGAGTCCAGACCCCACACCGCGAGATCGTTTGGCACCTTGATAGTGCCCAGCAACTCGGCAGGCTGACAAAGCAGCGATAACAGCTGATCCTCTTCACCACACGCAGATGTCATCTGGTCCATGACACCGCACGGTGCTCCAACAACCAGGTTTTCAACACGCTGACAAAGAAGCGCAATTTCACGCGGCTCAACTTCAAGGTTGAAAGCCGCGAGGACCGCACACATGGTCGCGATCTCGAGTGCCGCGGAAGAACTCACGCCTTTTCCCTCAGGCACTCGCGAAGAGATGAGCAATCGAGCGCCTTGATTGAAGCGAGCACCACGTTCCCGCATCAGCACCAAAAACACGCCGCCAACATAAGCGGCCCAATGTGGAATAGAGTCGCGGTTGAAATAGTTTCGCGCTGCTTCGTAATCGATCGGTCCGTCGGCATCTTCAAGATCCAAAAACGGCATCTCGAAACTCATAACTCGAGTGTCATTTTCAAGCAGACTGACGACACGTAACTGACGTGCCTGGTCCAGCTGCAAAGCAGCCAGTGTCGCCTCGGCAATCGGCAACTCCAGGACAAGCGAACCCGAGTAGTCCGCAATTCCACCCATAACATCAAGCCGGCCCGGCGCGCGCGTGATGAAGATCTCTCGTTGTTTATCAAAGAGCCAACGCACTTCTTGAGAGGGATGAGTTTCTGCTGTGGTGAGGGTGTCGATAAATTCCGACACGTCTGTAAGGTGACCAGCGCTTCCGCGTGCTAACTCGTACGTTTTTTTCAGCCGTTCCCCTTGCATCAAACTGCTCGAATGTTTCTTTAAATAAGACCGCGTCGTTTCAAAGCTGCCTGCAACAACGGCTCAATTTCACGCCGAATCATCTCATTTGCATATCCGGCCCAGGCAATGTCCGGTTCAACTCTGAGAGGAGTACTAAGCGGCTCTCCTCTCGCATCAGTAACAATCACTCCAGCTTCGCGGGCAATCAACTCTGTACACATATCATAAGGATGACAGCAGATACCCAGTGAGAGACCGCGTCGGTTCAAGATGGTCTCGATCAATGGCCGTAAGTCTGCCACGAAACGATCGTGGCCCATCATCAACTCGTAAAGCTGCCCGCCAGAGGCAAGGTACTGGTCCTCGAAACAATGGGTCTTCCCCGGCTGGACCGGCCCAAGCGCCCCCTGCACTATCTCTTCGTCGATGGCTGCCAATTCGTCGCGCGCGCCCGGAAAGAAGCGCGCGATCATGGCAAATCCGTGGCTGATACTCGAAGCACGCGATGGCCTCAAGACAAGCGCTGCGCTTTCATTCGTCAGACGATTGAACCGTTCCGCGCGTGCACCCTCTCCACGTGCAGCCCATAACACATCTGAGAGGTGTTGTTTGACGAGCGGAATCTCGGTCTGAACCGCAAGTTCAATGTCCTGGAGATTAGTTTCCCATCCGCGATTCCGTGCGACACCGGTAAGAATCCACGCGCTCCTCTTCTGATACATCAGGCCACGCGTCCCATCAATCGGATCCACCACCACGCGCCAAACGGCTTCGTTCTCGGTCGCACCTCGCGGCAGTATCAATCGCCCGCCTTCAATACCTTCGGCAATCAGCACCAGTGGCGCAACGTCAGCGACTTCATTCTCAAATAACTCAATTAGCAACTCTTCACTGACACGATCGACTGCGTAGATGGTATCGCCTTCCGACGCGTCATCCGAAACTTCAGAGAGCTGTTCGACGGCGGCTTGCTCGCACTCGCGAACGACGGCATCACGCACCCGTTCATGAATGCGCCTGATTGGATCGAGCAAGCGTCTTAAATCAGCAGCGGCGGTGCTCATTGTTTGCTCGCGGCAGCATGCTTGTAGTGAATGTCAGACTGCGATCGCAGTTCCACAGCTTTCTCTTCCGGCGCGGTGTCCGAGAGAAAGTTACCACCACCAATTTCAGGGCCAGCCAGGTACTTCAATAAATTGGGACGGCGCAGTGGCGGGTGAAACTCGATATGAAAATGAAAACTCGAATAATCGCCTCCGTCAGTTGGCGCCTGGTGCAAGGGCATCACATACGGGAAAGGCATGTGCCAAAGATTATCGAACTTCACCAGAACCTGTTTCAGCAATGCTGCAAAATCACTCAGCTCGTCACTCGACAGTGTGGCAATGCTTGGATGCGTGGCCTTCGGGGCCACAAAGACTTCGTAAGCGTAACGCGCAAAGTACGGCAGGAAGGCAATAGCTGATTTGTTCTCGCAGATGATGCGGCGTCCGTCTTCGATTTCAGCTTTTATTAGATCTTGAAAAAGCACTCTTCCGGTCTCTTTCATGTAACGCTGGCCCGCACGCGCTTCGGTCTCAATAGTTTTGAACACGAAGTTGGTCGCATAGATCTGGCAGTGCGGATGAGGATTCGAGACGCCGACGGCTTCTCCTTTGTTTTCAAAGATCAATACGTGTTTGATCTCATCAAGTGAGCCGAGTTCTCGATACTGCTGTTGCCAAACACCGAGCAGGTTCTCAACTTCATGTTGTTGAAGCTCCGCCAACGCACAACTGTGATCCGGGCTGTAGCAGACGACGCGAGCGATGCCTCGCGCGGGCCGATTGCGATAGACACTGTTGGTTGGTTGGACCACATCAGGTGCATCAAAACCTACGCTCGGGTGATCGTTATCAAAAACGAAGGTGCCGCGATATTGATCGTTCCTTGCACCGCTAACACGCAAATTTCCGGGGCAGAGATAGCAATCTTCGACGTATTGAGGTAGCGGCTCCTGCTCGTGCTCAATCGTCTCGCCACTCCATGGGCGATTCTGTCTATGCGCGGCAATGATTACCCATTCCTCGCGCAGTGGATGCCAACGTTCTTCCCAAACCATCGTTTTTTAGGACCAGTAAGACTTGTAGGACCCGATACCAATTCAACCCAATTGAACCGTGATTCTGCTGACCGATGCAGGGGGAAACGTGAAGGTGATCGTGCCGGCGTTAATCCTCACCTGCTCATCGCGGGGTACAACTGCTTTCGGATTCTCAAAGGTGTTGTGCGCATGAATATCCGGCACATTCAAAACGAGCGCCTGGGCCGAGTTGGCCACTGCGCCCCGTATGACGATCTCCGTCTCGCGCGATTCTGATGCGTGCGGATTCGTGACCGTCAGCGTTAACCGCTTGCCATTAACTGAGGCCGATCCTTTCAGACCCCAAAATTCAGCGGGTTTGTCGATGCGCGTGTAACGCACCTCAGGCGCGCTGAACATCGCGCGTACCGCGTTTGCTCCCATGTGCGGCATGAACATCTCAAACACATGAAAATTTGGCGTGAGGATGAACCGATCTTCATGCGCCAGGAAAAGCGAGTGCAGCGAATTGATCAGTTGCGCGACGTTCGCCATCGCAACTTTGTCGGCGTGTCGATTGAATGTATCGAGTGTCAGTCCCGCAATAACGGCATCACGCATCGTCGACTGTTGACCCAGCAAGTGTGACGGGTGGACTTCAGATCCTTTTTTGTACCACGAGCCCCATTCATCGACGACCAGTTTCACTCGATGCTGACGATCGTACTGGCCCATGATGGTCCAGTGCTGAT
>DATBMP010000552.1:0-6825 GCA_036554845.1 Pyrinomonadaceae bacterium | reverse complement strand
GTGGTCGATCCATGGACCAAGTGCGACTGGCACACTCGCATCGACATCCTTCGACTCGCGTTTCATGCGCGTGATCAGCATGAAGAGCATCCGGACATAAAGGGCCAGCAGTATTAACCACACAATCAAGGTTGGGACTCCTCGCTCCAGTGCGAGCTGAAGCATGTTTGAATGCATGTGGCCCCAGGGGATTCGCCCGTTATCAAACATGCCCCATTCGCGCCAGTGCCCTTTTATCGAATCCATCCCGACGCCGACGATGAGATGTCGCGGCTTGCTGATCAGGAGTTGAAACCCTTCGCGCCAAACTGTTTGTCTCCACGTAGTCGATTGGTCCCGGCGGTCAATGAATGCGACATTGCGCTGCTGTTGCAAGACAAAGAGACCGACAAGAACGACGGGAATGGCCAGTAGACCCAGAATCAGCAATACTCTTCGACTTGCGCCAACAAGAATGATCACGGCTGTCGAAACGAGAAAGGCCAGCCACGATGCGCGTGTTACGGTCAGAATCAGCGCGTAGCTGAATCCAATCAACGCCACGCCAAAGCCAACACTGATCCAGCTTCTCTTTCTCGGCAACGCAACGAAAAGCCCGACGGTCAATGCAAGGATTAACTGTAACGCCTCGGCATAAGTAACAAACTGACCGTACAGACCGGTGGCCCTCCAATCCCGACCCTTGGACCACGACTCGATTCCCAGCTCTTCCAAAGTTGTACTGCCGGGCAGAAGCTTTCCACGCGGAACTTTGAAGGTGGGCAACAATTCGTGTCGATAAGTCTTAACTAGAGCTGGCCCTTTGTCGCTCTTGGTCAGTGCTTTCAAAAGATCCTCAGGCGTGTGGATCTTTGTTCGGTCGACCTCCAGCAGCGTATCGCCTGGTCTGATTCCGCCGAGATAGAGAGGGCTTTCATTCTTGAGACTCTGAACCTTGACACCTCTGCCAATCGCCCGCTCGCCGACCGTATAGATGGCGCTTACGAATGCCGAAGCTAGAAGAGTAAGCGCTAACAGCCGGACAACTTTTCGCGAAGGAATGTTCTGCGCAACCAGATAGACAATCGTGAACAGACTGGCAGCGCGCAGTTTTCCTACGGAAACGAATGGTTCGTAGGAGAGAAACGAGGAAAGGCCCGACAGGATAAAGAAGCCGAACAACGCGTAATCAAGCGGCGTTTGTTTCAGAATTGGGCGAGGATAGAACGCAAAACGAAGCACCCAGAACAACATTCCGAGTAGCCAGGCGCCTTGTGTAACTGCGATGGAGTTAGGAGCGAAGGCGGCAATCAAAAAAAGGCAGCCGACGATCAGCGCCTCGAGCAATTTGATGATAGGAGTTTTTTCGACAGTGGGGTTAGACGCGCGATCTGGCCTTTCAACTGAAACGACGGTTCTCATGAAGTGACTTGGAGCAATGCGTCGACGATTCTCTCAGCTGTGTGACCATCCCACAAAGGCGGAACGCTTTGTCGTCGTTTGTAACTTCCGTCTAACACAGATTGGGCTGCGGTCAGAATCTTCTCAGGTGCTGTTCCGACGATGGTGTTGGTTCCGAGCTCAACAGTGATGGGCCGCTCAGTGTTTTCTCTCAACGTCAGGCACGGAATGTCGAGCACGGTAGTCTCTTCCTGAATACCACCCGAGTCAGTTAATACCAACTTCGCACGACTATAAAGACCGAGGAAATCCAGATATCCGAGCGGCTCGATTAACTGAAGTCCTGAGCCCGCGATTCTGTCGCCCAGGCCAAATTCAGCCAGCATCTTTCTTGTGCGTGGGTGGACGGGAAAAATAAGAGGCAATTGCCGGCTGATCTCCAGAAGTACTTCGATGATTCGCGCTAAGGTGTTTGGTTCATCGACGTTTGACGGACGATGAAGAGTAACGACGCCATACTCTTTGTCAGCGACGTTCAGACCTGAAGGTCGTTTTGCGAGCGGCAAAAGTTTTAGCAACGAATCAATCATGATGTTGCCGACAAACTTGATGCGCTCTTCGGGGATGCCTTCAGCGATTAGATTCGCATCCGCATCGGTTGATGGAGTCAGAAGTAGATCCGCGATCTGATCCGTCAACAGTCGATTGATCTCTTCGGGCATGGTGCGATCCCGGCTTCGTAATCCGGCTTCAACGTGCGCCACCTTGATACCCAACTTGGCACAAACGAGTGCGCAGGCGAGGGTGGAGTTGACATCGCCAACGACAACTACCCAGTCGGGCTGTTCCTTTACTACTACCGGTTCAAATCGCTGCATCACCGCGGCGGTCTGCGCTGCTTGAGAAGCCGAACCAACTCCGAGATAGACATCCGGCTCAGGCAATGCGAGGTCACGGAAGAAGGCGTCAGACATGGCTTGGTCGTAATGCTGACCCGTATGAAGAACAAGCGGCGAAAACTGTTGTTCCCGCCGCTTCATCTCTTCCACCAGGGGTGCGACCTTCATGAAGTTTGGTCGCGCCCCGACTACGTTGATGACTTTCATTCTCGTTTGTGAGTCAGTGGTCAGTGGTCAGTGGGTCAGTGGTCTTGGGTCTTTGGTCTTTGGTCGTCGGGTAAGAGAGATCTCCACCTCGCGGTAGCGGGTGAATCCGAGGGCCAAAGACCTAAGACCAAAGTCCCAAGACCAAAGACCACTGACCACTACTACAACCTAATAATCCGCGCCGAACTTTCCTTCCTGATACTTCCATTCAATGCATTGCGCGTGTCGATCACCAGCGGCGTCAGCTTACATACTTTCCCATAATCGATCTGGCTGTGGTCCGTCACGATTACCACACAGTCTGATGCCTTCAGTTCCTCGTCCGTTAACGGTACCGATGACAGTGGTTCGCCGGCTGAGTCTGTATGGGAATCATCAAAACGGATCTCGTTGACGAACGGATCGTGGTAACGAACATCCGCTCCTTTTGCCCGCAACCTATCGATGATCGACAATGCCGGACTCTCGCGCACGTCATTGATGTCTTTCTTGTATGCAACACCCAGCAACAAAACCCGCGAGCCCTTCATCGCCTTGCGTTCGTCGTTCAATCCATCAGATACCAGTTGGACCACGTGCTCGGGCATTCGCGAGTTCACCTCTTCGGCAAGTCCGATGAATCGCGAATCAAAACCATGCTGGCGCGCCTTCCACGAAAGATAATGCGGGTCAAGCGGGATGCAATGACCACCAATTCCAGGTCCGGGATAAAACGGCATGAATCCAAATGGTTTGGTTGCAGCAGCGCGGATCACTTCCCACGTATCGATGTTCAGCGCGTAACAGAGCCGCGCCATCTCGTTCGCCATTCCGATATTCACCGCACGAAACGTGTTCTCTAAAAGTTTAGCTGCTTCCGCAACTCGAGCTGAACTAACAGCGTGGACGTCGTTGACGATCTGCGAATAAAGATGAGCAGCGGCGACAGTCGAATCGTCAGTCACGCCCCCAACAACCTTCGGAATATTATGTGTTTGAAATTGAGGATTGCCCGGATCCACGCGCTCGGGCGAGAAGGCAAGTAGAAAATCTTCATCCAGTTTCAGCAGCGTCTCTTCAAACATCGGCAACAACACTTCGTTCGTCGTGCCGGGATAGGTCGTCGATTCAAGAATGATCAATTGGCCCCAGTGCAGTCTCTTCTTAATCTCTTCAGCAGCGGCCAGAATGTACGAGACGTCGGGCTCTTTCGTCTTTCTAAGCGGCGTGGGCACGCAGATAATCACGGCATCGCACTGTTGCAGGTTATTGAAATCGGTGGTTGCACGAATTCTTCTTTCCTGCACCAACTCCTTGATCGTCTCCGACGAAACGTCGCCGATGTAGGAGATGCCGGCATTAATCTGCGCGGCCTTGGTTTCATCAACTTCGAAACCGACGGCTTGAAATCCTTTGCGAGCAAACTCAACTAATAACGGCAGGCCGACATAGCCCAGGCCAACGACGCCGATTTGAGCACGTTTACTCGTAATCAGCGAGACTAACTGATCCTTAATCATGAGGTTTTACGATTCCCTTTCGGTCGTGGAGTGCGATCTGGTGTTTGTTTGTGGTCAATTGCTGGTAGGTATGGAACAAGAGTTCTTGCCACGCGGCGAAATAAGACTATTTGACGCATCGATGCACTGTCAAGCCAGACGTTTTCGGGGACGAATGAGGTAGGAATGCTCGTTGTCATCGAGGCAGCACTGCGGCATCCCTTGCGGTAAGCCTCTGGCTTACCGGTCGAAAGTATTAAAAGAAAGAGGCTATCCCTGATGCGCTAGCGAGGGGTAGCCCATGCAATTGTTAACCTAACGGTATGCCACAGGCTTGCCGCAAGGGATGGGGCAAGCCGCTACGATGACAACGAGCGTGATCCTCAGGCGCCATCACCCGCTGGTAATAACTTGACACCTCAGCGCTCAAAATCTATACCGACAAGCCAATGAGCCAAATAACAATACCTTCCGCGGCGCCAGACATCACGCCAGTTCCCGAATCGCAAAAACTCGTTCGCGGCCTTGGGAGATTGGATGCCACCATGATTGTGGTTGGGTCGATGATTGGATCGGGCATCTTTCTCACTTCCGCTGAATCCGCACGACTTGTTGGATCGCCAGGATGGTTAATCGCGGCATGGGCGCTCGCGGGAGTACTTACGATTACCGGTTCGTTGTGTTGCGCCGAACTCGCTGCGATGTGGCCACATGCGGGTGGTCAATATGTTTTTCTCCGCGAGGCCTATGGTTCGTCCTTAGGTTTTCTTTTTGGCTGGTCGTTGTTGCTCGTCATCCAAACCGGCACGATTGCCGCGGTCGCCGTAGCGTTCGCCAACTTCATGGGAGTGCTGACAACAAGCGTCGCCGCGGACAACTACCTGATCGCGCCAATTCGATTTGGTAGTTACGCCATCAGTCTTTCAACCCAACAACTGGTCGCCGTCGTGATGATCATCGTGCTAACGATCACCAACACGCGCGGGTTAGAAGCAGGCAAGTTAATTCAGAACACCTTTACGTTCACGAAGACCGCAGCGTTGATTGGATTGATCCTGGTCGGACTGTTTCTCGGTTGGAACGAGCAGAGCGCGGCGTACACCTCTTCATGGTGGGAATCGTGGCAGAACGGATGGCAACCCTCGGTCGAACAAGTCGGTTTCGCACCAACCTCAGAAGGCCTGTTGTGGTTAGCGCTGATCATGTTGTTAGGTCGCGCGATGGTTGGACCACTCTTTGCCCAATCCGCCTGGAACAACGTCACCTTTACTGCTGGTGAAGTGCGCGACCCGGGTCGGAATCTGCCGCGGGCATTGTTAATTGGATGCGGGTTGGTCGTGACACTCTATCTGCTTGCCAACTTGGCGTATGTCGTAACACTGCCACTCAATGCAATTCAGACCGCCCCCCAGAATCGAGTTGCCACGGCAATGATAGAGGCCATTCTCGGACCGTCTGGCGCAATCATCATGGCGATCGCGATCATGATCTCAACGTTTGGCTGTAACAATGGATTGATACTGGCAGGCGCGCGGGTCTATTACGCCATGTCGCGCGACAACCTGTTCTTTAAGAAGATCGGGTTGCTGAACTCCCGGCACGTTCCGGCAATTGCTTTGATTGTTCAGGGAGTTTGGGCGGCTTTTCTGACACTCCCGAGAACTGTGACAAAGGATGCGCAAACCGGTGCAGTGAGATATGGAAACGTCTACACGCAATTGCTCGAATATATTGTGTCGGCTGATTTGATCTTTTATGGCTTAATGATCGGGGCGGTTATCGTCATGCGACGAAAGGCGCCAAACCTTGAACGACCGTACCGGACCTTTGGATATCCGATCGTGCCGATTGTTTACATCGCCCTCGCAATTCTGTTCGTACTCGACCTTGCATACCTGGCGCCGCAAACATCAGGGATCGGATATCTGTTAGTCTTTACGGGGATTCCGATCTATTTCATTTGGAGACGACGAACAAGTTAGCCGCAGATAAACTTTAAGTGAAAGAATCAGATGACGCCGCTCCAACATAAGAATGCCGAAAAGTAGATTTGGTCTTAGTCCGCGTCATCCGCGTTCGGCGGCTAATGTTTCACCGATGACTTGGAGTAGTTAGATCCGAATACAGAAACCAGTTAAGGAGACTTGATGAGACTATTTAGAGAACAGGTGTTGTTATGTTGCGTCCTTATTTGCATTTGCACTGTCACGACGAATTCATTCGGCCAGACGCCAGCTGCAAATGCGCAACAGTCAGTTAATGCAAACGTCGAGAAGTGGATGGCCGATTCGGGTCTTGAATACCGGCGGACTGGCGAAACCACTTGGGTGGCAAATGGCAAAGGCAGGGTCATAGAGGAATTTCCAATCCTCGTCGCCACGGGTTCTACGTTTATTGTTGTCGGTGCGTTGGTGGCAAAGAAGGATGGGTTCGACCGGACTCCGGACTTCATGTTCAAGCTATTGAAACTGAACTACTCAACCGAGTTTGCGAAGACCGGGTTGGACGATGATGAGGATCTGTTTGTACGAATCGAAATGAGAAGCGACCTGGTGGACTCAACCCACTTCAAGAACATGATTGCCGATGTTACGAAGACTGCGGATGAAGCGTATTCGGTAGTGAAACCGCATTTGAAGAAATAGCGGGGTGGAATGCGGATTGCGGATTGCGGATTGCGGATTTGGAATTTGGAATTTGGGAAAATTTGGGAATTGGAATTTCGAATTTGGAATTTGGAATTGCCTGAGTCGTGATGGGGGCACTTGCCCAAGATATCAGGTTGGGAAGGGTTGCACTGCACCCTTGACTGACACAAAAAGTTAAGCATAGTCCCTTATGGGAGGAAAGGCTTAACAATG
>DATBMP010000534.1:0-11885 GCA_036554845.1 Pyrinomonadaceae bacterium | reverse complement strand
TCAGCATCAAGTTCTTCGTAGTTACCGTCGTCAAAAAGCATCGCCAGGCGTTCGCGTGCGCCGATGCGGAAGTGGTAACCGCATCCGGTACAAACCTGAAGAGATTCATCGAGATCGCGTTTGTAAAGATGCGCCTCACACGACTCGCATTTGACGAAGACATTCTCGGTTTTGACAACGCGTTCCTCGGGTGGGACGGCTTCAATACGCTTACTTTTCTTGGTAAACCAAGCCATTTGCACTCGCTTCGGGAATTCGTTGGGAGAACGTGTAGGAGATTAGCACATTGGATTGGAATCCATGAAGGAAACGATTCAGGAAGGCTTTGCACAACAGGTCTGTTTGTAGTGCTAACTCATAGATGCGAGTCAGTTGTCAGTTTCAGTTGCCAAAGATTTCAGGTTGGGAAGGCTCGTTTACCCCCGCTGGTTCGATTGCATCTAGCTGAGAATATTTAGCGCCGCACCTGAAGTATTGAGATCGTAAAAGGAAACCAGCGGAGGTAAACCACCCTTCCCAACCTGAAATCTTTGGCAACTGGCAACTGGCAAACTGGCAACTGTAGTGGACCGAACTCTTCGTTCACACCGGGCTTCAGCCCTGTGCTGCCGGACGATACTCATAGCAAGCGATGTGAAGCGAATGGTTAAAACTCGACGCCCTGTTGGGCACGAATTCCTGATTGAAACGGGTGTTTGATCTCGCGCATTTCCGTAACCAGGTCCGCCGCATCAATTAATTCAGCAGGCGCGTCACGACCCGTTACCACGATGTGAAGTGCCGGCTGCGATTGTCGAATCGATCGAAATTCTTCCAGCACTTCATCAAGCGGTAGCATCTGATAACTCAAAACATAAACGAGTTCATCAAACACCAGCATGTCGTAGTCGCCGCTGCGAAGCTTTTCAACACACAGTTCCCAGGTTACACGCGCGGTTGCCCGATCTTGTTCTGGATTCTTTGTGTCCCAGGTAAACCCATCACCCATCGTGTGAACTTCGATGCCCAACTTCTCAGCCGATTCATGTTCGCCGTAGCGATCATTACGAGACTTCATGAACTGAATCATGCAGCACTTCAGCCCGCGTCCAGCCGCACGCATCATCAAACCCAGGGCACAGGTCGTCTTTCCTTTGCCGTTTCCGGTGTGGACCATCAACAGACCGCGAGTTTTTTCTTGATAGTCCTCGCGACGCCATTTGTACTTCTTCTCTTTTGAACTCATTGCGGGTGGAATTCAGGAGGGAGGCAGTTTCAGAAAATAAGAGTGTGGGTGGAATACCGTCAACCGGACTCGATCACTTCGGTTTCGGACTTCAAAGAGTCTTCCGTGACATCGCTATAACCATTCGCGCGGTCCACCGCTTCCTGAAGTAGCTTTACAACCTCTTTTTCGACCTCGTCCCAGGGACCGTTCAACGTGCAACCGGCCGCATTGCGGTGACCGCCGCCGCCAAACATGCCGGCGACACGCGCGACGTTTACATCACCCTTGGACCGCAAGCTGGTTCGATATACTTCAGGAGCACATTCCTTCAGAAGCACGACGGCTTCCACTTCGCCAACGGTCAAGGGATAGTTCACAAAGCCGTCGGCATCTTCGTCAGAAGCTCCCGAACGCGCTTGCATCTCCTGACTCAATCGCAGGCTCGCGACTCGACCACTCGGATCGCGCTTAGCGGTTGACAGAACTTCGCCCATCAGTTGAATCCGACTCCAGGGGTAGCTGGCAAATACGGCTTCCGCAGTCTTTGCAGGCTTAACGCCGGTGCGAACAAGTTCGGAAGCAACTTTGAAAGTTCGCTCAGTTGTATTTGAGTAATGAAAGGAGCCCGTGTCAGTGATAAGTGCCGTGTAAACGCATTCAGCGATCTCTTTCGTTACGCGAACGCCGGTCGCTTTACACAAGTTGTAGATCATTTCGCCGACTGCTGAGGCGGTGGAATCGATCCAGTTGATGGTGCCAAACAGTGCCGTCGTAGAGTGATGATCGATATTCACGACCAGTTGTTTTTCCAGATCGATTAATCCCGGACGTGTTATGTCGGAACACTCGATTACAAAAACGGCGTGGTAAGGCTTGGTTACGGCTGGTGTGACGATGACATCTTTGGCGCCGGGAAGAGTCCGGTAAGCGTGCGGGACCGGGTCCCTCATGATCACTTCAACATCTTTGTCGAGCGCGCGGAGAAGCCAATAAAGTCCAATTGACGAACCGAGACTGTCACCATCGGGGCGAATGTGAGATGTGATCGCGAACTTACGTTTCGACTCGATCAACTCAACAACTTGACTAAGCATCGTAAATCACAAAAGAACAACGCGAGACCGACGACAACCGATAAGCAATAAGAATTCCACTCGTGTCCGGAATGTCGATCAGACGTTAGTTGTTCTCCGTTTTCATCCTTTCCTGTTCCCACTCGCGCTCAATATCGAGCAGCAATTTGTCTACGCGTTCACCTTCTTCTTCCACACGATCTCGCACAAAGTGAATCTCAGGTGTACGGGGAAGATTGAGAGATAGCCCCAGTTGCTTTCGGACATAGGGAGCGGCGTGACGCAATGCGGTGAGCGCGGCTTTGTGTTCCTTTTCATCTCCGCTGATGGTGACGTAGACCTTCGCGGCCTTGAGGTTGTCGGTGAGTCGAACATCGGTAACCGTGACTGTTGCAAGTCGTGGGTCTTCCAGTTCGTAACCAACAATCTGCGAAATCTCCTCACGAAGAATATCTGCGACTCGTTCAGGGCGACGCATTAAAAATCAGGAGGCAGGAGCACTAAGCAGGTGCGCGAAAAGCGACTGCTTACTGCCCTGCCGTCTGCCTCCTATAGTTCCGTGGCGGCGACCTTCTCTACGATGTAGGCCTCAATCTGATCGCCAACCTTGATGTCGTTGTAGTTTTCCAGGCCTATACCACATTCAAATCCTTCGCGTACTTCTGAGACGTCATCCTTGAATCGCCGCAGCGACGCGATATTTCCTTCCCAGACGACCACACCGTCGCGAATCAACCGGGCGCGTGCGTTACGGCGAATGTTTCCGTCGATCACCATTGAACCGGCGACGACGCCAGCCTTAGGCACCCGGAATACTTCTCGCACATCGGCCTTGCCAATGATCTTCTCTTTCTCGACTGCTTCGAGCATTCCAATCATGGCGGCCCGAATCTCTTCTTCAACCTTGTAGATGATCGAATGCAGTCGAATATCGACCGCTTCCTGTTTGGCGAGATCACCGGCGCGAACTTCGGGTCGCACATTGAAGCCGATAATCACAACGGCTGATGAAGACGAACCCGCCTGTGTGGCGGAGGCGAGCAATACGTCAGATTCGGTAATCGCACCAACACCCGACCGAATTACCTTTACCTTCACACGATCGGTAGAGAGTTTTTGCAGCGTGGACTTGAGAACTTCCACGGAACCCTGAACGTCCGCCTTGATGATGACCAGCAGTTCCTTAACTTCACTTTCACCCAACGCTTCGATACCACGCTTGGTTGTTTGCAGCAGGGTTGCCTGTCGCGAAACCATCTGGCGGTGATGCGATATCTGTTGGGCGCGGGTGATGTCCGCAACTACCTGGAAGCTTTCACCTGCTTGCGGAACGCCCTGCAGTCCCAGTACTTCGACTGGTGTTGCCGGGCCGGCTTCGGTTAATGCTTCGCCCTTGTCATTAAACATTGCGCGAACGCGACCAAAAATCTGGCCGACGATAAACGGATCATGTACTCGCAACGTTCCTTGTTGCACCAGGACCGTCGCAACAGATCCACGACCGCGATCGAGTTTGGCCTCCAGAACCACACCAGAAGCGAGTCGAGTCGGACTAGCGCGCAATTCCAGAATGTCTGACGTTAGCAGAATGGTTTCCAGAAGGGCATCGAGGTTCTGACGCTTCTTGGCCGACACCTGGACCATTTCGGTTTCGCCGCCCCACTCAACAGGATTAAGTCCGTGCTGGGCCAACTCTTGTTTTACGCGGTCCGGATTCGCATCCGGCTTATCGATCTTGTTTATGGCAACAACAATCGGCACGTTTGCGGCGCGCGAGTGTTCGATGGCCTCGATGGTTTGCGGCATGACGCCATCATCTGCGGCCACCACGAGTACTACTACGTCCGTTGCTTTCGCACCGCGGGCGCGCATCATGGTGAAAGCTTCGTGACCTGGGGTATCGAGAAACACGACCCGACGTGTCTCTCCCGAGTTATCTGGACTCGGAACGTGTACGCTGTAGGCGCCAATGTGTTGGGTGATACCGCCTGCTTCGCCTGCCGCCACGTCGGTGGTACGGATTCCATCAAGTAGTGAAGTCTTGCCGTGGTCCACGTGGCCCATAACCGTCACCACTGGCGCTCGCGGAAGTTCCACATCGTCGGAATCAGTCGCAATCAACTCCTCGAACTCTTCCTCGGCAACCATCTCTTCGAACGGAACAAACGTCACGTCATAACCAAAACGTTTGCCGAGATCCACGGCTACGTCATCATTGAGAGGTTGGTTGATCGTGGCAAAGACACCACGTTGCAAGAGCAGCGTCACAACGTCTTTTGGCTTGATTCCGAGTTTCTCTGCAAATTCCTTTACGGTTGAACCTTCAACCAGACGCACAGGCTTCAATTCGCCGGGGACACTGGTGGCGTCCAGCCTGCCCGCGATGCGATCTTCCAGGGACAGTGTTGGAGGTGGAATGAAATCGTTCTTGTCGAACCGCCCGGTCTTGCCTTCTGCTTTTCTTCCACCACGTGTGGTTGCGCGACGCGAACGTCTGCGGCCAGCATCAGGAGGCGGAATATAGGTCGTTTGTGGAGTCGCGGTTTCTCCAGGAGTCCCCATCCGTTCGTTGCGTGATAGAGGCGTGCGCTCTCTTACGCGACTAGGACGTTCGGCACGCTCACGAGGTGTCGCCGGTGGTGGTGCGATTGGAGCAGGAGCTCTTTCACCGGGACGAATCCCGGCGTTAAGCGCGGCGGCGGTGGGACGAAGAACTCTGACTTGATGTGCCGGTGGAGTAATTGTGCGGGTTGATTCAGCACTTAATGGTGCGGCCACCTGTTCTTCAACAGCCGATAGAACAGTCTCTTCTGGTACCTCTTCAGGAAACTCGATAGGTGCAGTTGCGGTCGTGCTAGTACCGGGTTGATCGGCGCGAGCTGCTGGCGTCAATCTCTTGATTACGCGAGCAGCGGGTGCGGGTTTTGGCGCTGGAGTTGTGGCCGGTTCGGCGGCAGCAGGAGCAACTTCTACGGCAGGCGCCTCTGTTACCTCGACTGGCGCTGCTTCCGGTTCTTCAACGACCGGCGCTTCTTCGACGGGCCGCGACGCCTTCTTCACAACCTTAACGGCGCGCTTAATCGTAACTTCTTTCTTGGGGAAGTACTTGTTCCGAATCTTCTCCGCCAACTCTTTTGAGACGGAGTTCGAGGGAACGCTCACATCCACGCCCTCACGTCTTACTTCTTCGATAAGACGCTTGGTGTCGAGCTTAAGTTCTTTGGCCAGGTCGTAGATACGAACCTTTGAGGAAACTGTCATGCACTCCTTCCGGGGACGGTAAATCTCGCCGTCCCGGCTGCTTCGAAAGTGATTAAAAGAACCTCGCTCTTAACCACTTTGAAGTTCGCCTTCAGAAGCGCAACACGTAGCGGTGTTGGAGCGAGAGGCGAAAAGTACCGGCAAGACCGATACCTTCGCCCGGACTATTCTGCTGCATCTGGGGAAGCATCGGGCTTCTCGTCATCGCCCCGGACCGATGCAGCGCTGTCAGCGGGATCTGGGGTTGTAGTTTCAGTTACCGAGTCAATTTCCGTGGCCGAGACCAATTCGTCGATCTCATCGTCTTCAATTAACTCGTTCACATGCTCGATTGCGGCGACACCACTGGAAGTGATGTCCGGTGCCGGAGTAATTGTGTCAGGTCGCAAATCACGACCGGATTCCAACAACGGCAATTGGTCCTCTTGAAATGGTTCTGACTCGGTCACCGGAACCGGATCGACAGACTCGCGAGCAAGAATTTCTGGTTCTGACGAGAAGGGAACACCTCGTTCGACTGCTTCATCGTAGCCTGGTGCCGTCATCTCATCGGAAGGTTCAACCTCAGCGTCACTGGTCTCGTCCAACTCCTCCGAGACGGCGTGCTGTTCGACACTGATAGGCTCTTCGGTCTCTCCATGCAAGCTACGATCGCGCATGGCAATAACTGCCAGCGCAGCCTGGAGGATGACTTCGGCTTCGTCCAAACTGAGATCCAGAAACTCAACCAGATCATCGACGGAAGTTTGCGCCAGCGCGTCGATATCATTGATGCCGTGTTCAGCTAGTGCCTCAGCCTGCTGCGCCGTAACACCCTCGATGGCTGATAGCGGAACAGCGCCGCCAGAAGCAATGAGTGCACCCATCGCTTCCGTAACTTCGCGTTTCAATTCCTCTTCACTGCGGATATCAATGTTCCAACCGACCAACTTGGTCGCGAGGCGGACATTCTGACCACGCTTACCAATTGCCAGTGAAAGTTGATCTTCGTTGACGATTACTTCCATCTGACGGTTTTCGATATCTGTGATTCTTACCTGATTCACCTTGGCAGGAGATAACGCGTTTGCAGCAAAGACGGAAGGCTCGTCAGACCACTCAATGATGTCGATCTTCTCGCCACGTAGTTCACGGATGATTGCTTGCACGCGGGAACCCTTCATACCAACGCAGGCGCCCACCGGATCGACGTCGCGTTCATTTGACATGACTGCGATCTTGGCCCGTTCGCCTGGTTCGCGGACAGCCGACTTGATAACTACGGTTCCGTCGTAGATCTCAGGCACTTCCATTTCAAAGAGTCGTAACAGGAGTTCGGGTGAGGTACGTGAAACTTCGACCTGTGGTCCCTTGGATTCTTTCGAAACGTTATTGATAACGACGCGAATTCGCTCGCCCTGGTTCCATTGCTCACCACGAGACTGTTGCGAACGAGGAAGAATGGCCTCGAGGTTGCCCAGGTCGACGATGATGTTACCCCGCTCAAAACGCTTCACGTATCCATTCACCAGATCGCCGATCTTGTCGATGTATTGCTCGTAGACATTGCTTCTGACGGCGTCGCGTACTTTTTGAAAGAGAATCTGTTTCGCCGTCTGTGCCGCGATGCGGCCCAATTCTTCCATTGGCAGGGGAAGAAGTAAGGCGTCTCCAAGTTCAACTTCGTCACCGGCCAACTCACGAGCTTCGTCGATTGACAATTCGGTCGCGGCGTTCTCAACCTCATCTACAACTACTTTGGAAGCTGAAAGTTCAATGCCTGTCTCTGGATTCCAGTCGACCTGGATATCTTCGCCGGACTTGAACTGTTTTTTAGCCGCGGCACGCACGGCTTCTTTCATCGCCTCAATGACGAGGTCGCGCTCAATTCCTTGCTCCTGGCAAAGAGCTTCGATGTTTTGTGCAATAGATGAAGTCATGAACTGTTCTCTCTGGCTCGACGTCAGACGCGAGATGTCTTCGTCGTTTGAGCCTATTCAATTGTTATTCAGTTGTAATGGCGCTTATACCGTCCTACTTGCCTTGCGCGCGTCGGAATTCTTCATCGACATCGATCTCTAAGTTTGCCTTGGCAATCGTGTCGAGCGGGATTCTCAATGATCCACTGGTGCGATCGTCAAAGAGAACGTCCTCTCCGTCTACCCCGAGCAATCGACCGCGGAAATTGCGTTGCGTACCAATAGGCTTCTGGGTCTTCATCCTTGCCAGACTTCCGGCGAACCTTTCAAAGTCGGCCCGCTTGTAAAGCCCACGTTCGATACCCGGCGAGGACACTTCGAGGGTATACGAGGAGTGGATAAAGTCCTCGACATCAAGAATCGTCCCCAAATGCAGGCTGACTTCAGAGCAATCCTCGTGGGTCACGCCCTGCGGTTTGTCAATGAACACCCTGACAATCGGCTTGTTGTCGGGTCCGGCTACTTCCGTGTGTACCAGTTCGACGCCATGATCAATCGCCACTCCTTCAGCGATCGCCCTCACCCTCTCTTCAATCGAACCAGTACCCATTGCTCACCTCCGAAAAGCACCCTCGCACAAAAGAAAAAGTGGGCGCGAACCCACCGGACGAGACCGCCGCGCTTCGAGCAAGCCGGAAATTATACGGAAAGGGAACTATGTAAGCAAGTTGATGTATTTTGCCGTCATACCTTTAGTATTTACATGGAAACTCGTCGCTTAGCTCAGCTTCCCATGTTCAATTTTTGAAAGTATGCTGCCATCAGTTTCCTACTCTGCTTCGAAACACCACTTGCGTTAGTACAGCTACCTCATAGCATAATGACCGACAGGAGGACCAAAAGAATGATTCGCAGATTTTCCCTGATCTTACCCCTTTTAGTGTTCGCCGGAGTCATGGTTTATGCGCAGGATAAGAAGTCCGCGCAAGTAACGGGATTCCTCGTAGACAGTATGTGTGCAACCGGTAAGGACGTGAAGGACAAGGAACACCCTGTTTCATGCGCTCTCATGCCTAAGTGCCAGGAAAGTGGTTACGCAGTCGTTGCGCGAGACACCGCATTCAAACTCGATGCAAATGGAAACAAGTTGGCTTTAGAGATCTTGAAGAACACGAAAGCCAAGAAGGGACTCGCAGTAACCGTAAAAGGAACCGTAATCGACGACGTTTTTCACGTGGACACGATGACGGAAGTACCGCAAGGGTAACGCTTCGACTCAGCCACCAAGTTGTGACTTAACTATCTCGCTGAGGGTGCGTCCATCCGCATTTTTGCCTGCGAGCTTTGCCTGGGCCGCCTTCATAGCTTTTCCCATATCCTTGATCGAGGCCGCTCCTGTTTCTGCGATTGCTTCAGAAACGGCGGCCTCGATCTCTGCCTGCGAAGCAGCCTGAGGGAGGTAAGCTTCAATCACGGCGATTTCGGCGGTCTCCTTATCAACGAGATCCTGCCGGCCGCCTTTCGTGTATTGCTCGACCGAATCTCGCCGCTGTTTGACTAGCGATCTAAGTAATTTCTGCAACTCTTCGTCATCCAGCTCGCCTCCTTTTTCGATCTCCCGATTGACTATTGCAGCTTTAACCATGCGGAGCGTCGATGTCCGGGCGGCAGTCTGCGCCTTCATTGAAGCGGTCATGTCGGAAATGATCTGTTGTTTGAGACTCATAAGAGTGCGGTCCTCCATCTGCATTATAGTCGCGTGCGTGCTTAAGAGTGCTAAGGGGCCTTGCCTCAAAAAGTCTGAAAACCCACTCTCATTCACACCGGGCTGAAGTCCGGTATGAATGAAAACGACTTTTAGGGCAAAGCCGTGCTAAGGGGTGAAATCCGGAATCTGAAGATCCGGCGTCAGCCACTTTTCCTTAAAGAGTTTCAGCAGGTGCGCGGTCATCAATCGATGGCCCATATGGTTTGGATGAATTAGCTCGCCAAACCACCCTTCATTCGACGGGTACGCATCTTCAGTCAACTCCGTTATCTGAAGGAACGGAACGTTGACTTGCGCGATTCCTGTTCGTAACGAGTTGCGATACCGGGTCATCAGCTCGGCTTCACCGACATTGGTAACTCGATCGCGATACGGTGCTCCGATCACAATCGTCTTCGCACTTCTCGATTGGGCCAGGTTGACGATCTGCATCATGTTCTCGACGTACTCTTCCTGCGACACTCGGGGCTTCGGCTCAGCGCCATTTCCGGGTGAAGGTTTCTCTCTGGATCTTAACCACCTGGTCGCATGTGCAAAGGCCTGACTGTGGTCTATTAACCAGCGGACGGTGCGACTCTGCCAATTGGTAGAAATGGTTTCGCGGTCGGACGCGTCGCTCAAGCTGACATCGTTCCACCCAAAACTCGCAATCAGAATATCCGGTTGAAGAAAATCGATATCACGTCGCAACCACGCGAGACCCTGGTGACTTGTATAGCCGGGTACGGCCATCGTGATCACCTCAATATGCCGGTTTGGATTTGCTGCACGCAAATGTTTCTCGAGCAGCATTGGATAAGGCAGCCACTCAGGATTGAACTCGGTGGGTTTGTCGGGCCAGACGGGCGGGACTCTATAACCAAACGTAACTGAGTCTCCAAGACAGATGATGCGCAAAGTGCCCGCGGGCTTTGCAGTTACCGGGTAGTCGGCGCGGAAGCCTTCGGCGTTTGTCGATATCACTGTGAAATCCCAGATCGCGTTGCGCAGATTTGGCTTCAACCGCCACAACAAGAGCGAGTCGCCTTCGAAGATCGTTGACTGCTTTGCGTCAGCAACCTGGGCCCGTTGCTGAGTGGTTGTGACGAATAGATCCAGCGCCGAGATTTTCGGCAGGGTAAGTCTGGTTACACCTTCGATCCCGACAAGAACTAAGACAAAGAGCAAGTAAACCAGCGAGATGTAGAGAAGGCGACGTTTACGGGGGATGTTGTCTGCAGACTTACGAACGGATTGGCCGGACTTCGAAACCTTCATCAGTAAATGCGGCGTGGACTAAAGAAAAAGGGTTAGCAATTCACTTCTTGTGACCGTTTGACTTTGCCAGATAGTGATTAAGATAACGACCCGTGTGTGAACCCTGGGCCATGATCTCTTCCGGAGTGCCGGTGCCGACAACATACCCGCCTGCCTCTCCGCCCTCCGGGCCAAGATCGATTATGTGATCGGCAACTTTGATTACATCCAAATTGTGTTCGATCACCAACAGCGAGCCTCCGGCATCAATCAGTGCACGAAACGCTGCCAGTAGTTTATTTATATCGTCGAAATGCAAGCCCGTAGTCGGCTCGTCAAAGACATACAGAGTCTTTGCCCCGGTACGCTTCGAGAGCTGGGCCGCGAGTTTGATGCGTTGAGCTTCGCCACCTGAAAGAGTGGTCGCCGATTGTCCCAGCCTTAAATATCCCAGACCAACTTCATCAAGCACCCGCAACCGGTTCGAGATCTTTGTCAATTCGCGAAAGAAACTGATCGCCTCGCGGACCGTCATGGACAGCACGTCATGAATATTTCTTCCGCGATAACGAATGTCCAGAATCTGCTGCTTGAAGCGAGTTCCCTTGCACTCTTCGCATACCAACTCGACGTCAGCGAGAAACTGCATCTCAACCGTTACGGCTCCGTCGCCCTGACAAACTTCACAACGTCCACCTGGCAAGTTGAAAGAGAAGTGCGAAGGATCAAACCCTTTAACTTGCGCGTCGCGAGTTGAGGAGAATACCTCTCTGATGGCGTCGTAGACTTTGATGTAAGTGACGGGATTGGATCTGGGTGTGCGACCGATGGGCGACTGGTCCACCAGGATCACATCATCGATAAAGTGTCCGCCTTCCAACTTTTGAAACGCGCCGACATGTCCCTGCCATTCACCTCGCTGCTTTTTTAGTCCTGCATAGATGCAGTCGTGAATCAACGTGGATTTGCCAGAACCACTCACTCCCGTCACGCACACCAGCATTTCCAAAGGGATGTCGACATCGATCGCCTTCAAATTGTGTTCGCTCGCACCGTGCAGACTCAGTCTTTTCTTCTGAAACAGCCGGCGTTGTTTCGGTTCCTTAATCTCCGCCTCGCCCCGCAGATACTTGGCCGTCAGCGAGGTTTCACTTCGCAGCAGGCCTGGAAAATTGCCCTCGTAGATAACGCGACCCCCCAACTCACCGGCTGCTGGTCCAATGTCTAGAATGTGATCTGCGGCATGCATCATCTCTGCGTCGTGTTCGACAACCAGCACTGTGTTGCCGATATCTCGCAAGTTGTGCAGCAGCCGAATCAACCTGTCGTTGTCGCGTGGGTGTAGGCCTATGGAAGGCTCGTCCAGTACGTAAAGAGCCCCGACAAGTGACGAGCCAAGATTAGTCGCAAGCTGAATCCGTTGTGCTTCTCCGCCAGAAAGT
>DATBMP010000107.1:0-6667 GCA_036554845.1 Pyrinomonadaceae bacterium | reverse complement strand
ACTCGCATGCGATCGAGTTCGTAGAAGATCTCAAGCAGAGTCGGACCAGTTACTTCATTTCGCACGAAGGCTCCGGCAAGAAAGTAACCAGACTTCGCACGGGTAAAGGCCGAGCTGAATGGCGAGTAGGTGTATCCCTTTCCTTCGCGAATGTTTCGTGTCAAACGAGAATAGAAGGAGCCACCAAAGATCGTGTCGGCGGTGCGCAGTGAGAAATAGTCCTTGTCCTTGCGCGGAATGCTGATATTGCCGATGTAGATCGCCGACTGAATTGAACCTGGTCGATGGACGAAATAGATCTGACGCTTGTCGCGGGACGGAAGCTGAGCAGGTGGGTCTGCGACCTGTGGTCCACTTTTCCAACCACCAAACGCCTTCTCAATTTCGGCAAAGGTCTTTTCAGTGTCGATGTCGCCGACTACGATCAAGTGCGAGTCATTCGGAATGTAATAGCGGCTGGCAAAGTTTCTCAGGTCATTCCGGGTTAACGACTCAATCGATTTTTCATCTGGCACAACAAAGCCGTAAGAGTGATTTCCAAAGATCGCCTTTTGAAACCTCTCATTCACAAGAAACCCTGGATCGGCACGACCGGCCCGGATACCTTGAATCGTATTTTCCCGGGCGAGCTTCAACTCGTTCTCGGGGAAAGACGCATGCTGTGCGATATCACTCATCAGATCAAAAAGCTTGGCAGAGAACTCAGACAATGCGTTACCAGTAAGCGAGGTGGAGTCACTATCGCTTCCCACTGAAAGCGAGCCACCGATTGAGCGCAACTCTTCCTTGATCTGGCGACTGGTTCGCGTATTGGTTCCTTCATTGGCGACCGAGGCTGCGATTTGAGCGATGCCTGGGTGTTTTTCTTTATCAGCTGCCGCGCCGGCAGAGCGAAACGTGAGAATCACAGTTAGTTTCGGAACATTCGAGAGAGGCGCCAGCACAACTGTCAGCCCGTTCGAAAGTTTCCGCTCGGTTATTTTCGGAAGATTCAACGGACGTGCTGGTCCAGGAGGTGGAGGAGTTTTCTGTTGCGCAGTTGCTGTGCCTAGAATCAAGATTGCCAGCAACGGAATCATCGCAATCGAAAAGATCTGTTTGTCGTTCATCTTACTTCTCCCTTTTCTCTGAACCCGTCGCTGGGGTTGCGGCTTCTGCCTTGGCATCAGGTACACGATCAATGATGGTGCGGTTTGTTGCGACCAGATACTTCATTGCAACAGTCTGCACCTGTTCGTTGGTGACGCTTTCAAACGGCTTCAAAAGCAAATTCACCTGGTTGGGATCGTCTCGGAAGAGCGCAAGTACAGATAGCAAGTGCGCCTTGCCAAAGGTTGACTCCAATTGATTGTAGAAGTTTGAGCGATAGCTGATCTTGGCGTCCGCCAACTCCTTATCAGTAACACCCTTAAGACCGATCTCAGCGACAACCGAATCCATCTCGCGAATGATCTCGTCTGAGGTGCGACCAGGCTTGTAAGTCGTGCGAGTGGTCATGATCATTGGACCGTTGTAATCGAACTCGTTCCCGAAGTAGTTCAGTCCGCCACTCAGATCCAGGCTCATCTCTTTTTCCTTCACCAGTCTCTGATACCAACGCGAGCTGTCATCACCCTGAAGTATCAGGACGAGCAGAGCTGTAGCGGGGAAGTCTGGAGAGTCTTGCGCCGGAATGTGGTAGCCGGTTGCCAGGGCCGGCAGCTTGGCGAGCTTGTCGGTTTGAGAAATGCGCTTCTCTCTTTTCTGCGCAGGCTCGCTCAGATCTGGTTTGGGAGGTGCTGGTTGAGACGGGATCGAACCGAAATGCTTCTCTACCATCTTCTTTACTTCGGCAACCTCAACGTCACCAACAATCGTCAAGACCGCATTGTTCGGAGCATAGTAGGTTTTGAAGAACGACCTGACGTCTTCAATCGTTGCGGCATTAATATCCGCGAGATCGCCGTAGCCGTTGTGTGAATTACTCCAGTTTTGAAATGCGTTCTGCCAGAGATCGATCCACTCGAACAACTGGTAAGGTTGGTTGAGCACATTCACGCGAACTTCTTCACTGACAACGCTCTGTTGGTTCTTCAAATTCTCTTCGCTGACGTCCAGCGAACGCATGCGATCCGATTCCAACCACAATCCCATTTCGACCCGACTGCTCGGAAGCGTTTGATAGTAGTTTGTATAATCGAAGTCGGTGTGACCATTAAGACTGCCGCCGTTGGCTTCAATAAACTTTGCGTGCTCAAACTTCTTAACGTTTGCAGAACCCTGAAACATCATGTGCTCAAACAAATGAGCAAAGCCCGTTCGTCCTTTGGGCTCGACGCGAAATCCGACGTTGTAATAGACGGCAACGGTGACCACTGGCGCCACATGATCTTCCGAGATAACCACACGCAAACCATTCGGTAGTTTGTAATAAACAACCGGAACGTTCACGGGCTTTGCATGTACCGAGGCTAATGCGGAAAAAGCGACCACCCCGGCTGTCACTGCGCAAATGATTCGTGAAGAGAGCATTCTTATGTACATAATTTCCACCTTAGCTGCTTAACAGAATGTTTTGAGAACTATCGATAGCTTTCTAAGCGACGCGGGCTTGAAGAAAGAACTGCGTTAGAGTCAGATTACTACGATAATCATAAACCTAAAGTTTCTATTTGAAGTGAAGGCGCTTGGAATTTTCTTTCAACGTTTGGGTAAAATGATCAGCCGCACGTGGAAGCGGAAATTAATCCGATAATCTGTAAGTGACAGCACGAGGAGTAATCTGAAATGAGGGTCGCGCGAAGGTTCATCGTCCGAGGAGAAGTGCAGGGAGTTGGTTACCGATTTTTTGGCCAGCGTGCCGCAGCGCGACATCAGGTAGTGGGATACATTCGCAATTTATCCGACGGAAGCGTCGAAGCCCACGCTGAAGGTCCTGCGACGAACGTTGAGGCGTTCAAGCACGATTTAGCGACTGGGCCACAATTCGCGATAGTGGAGCAAGTGGAGGAGATCAATCTTGATCCGACTGGTGCGTACTCGTCTTTCAGGATCGAACGATAACGAACAGCGATCTGGTTTTAGGTCTTTGGACTTTGGTTTCGTTTATTGACATGCTTGACGCGCTAGAATCTCTCGGTACAATCAACGCACTCGGTTACCCAAGATCAAATTCCAAATTCCAAATTTTTCCAAATTCCAAATTTTTCCAAATTCCAAATTCCGATTTCCAAATTCCCATATGAACAATCTAAAAAATCTAATCCGTGAAGTGCCGGACTTTCCAAAGCCCGGCATAAATTTTTATGACATCACCACTCTCTTAAAGCATCCGGATGGTTTTCGCGAGACCGTTGATGCTCTGGCATCGCAGTTCGATGGCGCTAAGCCAGATGTCGTGATCGGCATCGAAGCCCGCGGGTTTATCTTTGCGCCTGCGCTCGCCTATAACCTCAGGGCTGGTTTCGTTCCGGTCCGTAAGCCAAAAAAACTTCCTGCCGAATGCGCATCCATTACCTATGATTTGGAGTATGGCAAAGACACGCTTCAGATTCATCGTGACGCCGTCGGTAATGGCCATCGAGTCCTGATTGCTGATGATCTGTTGGCGACAGGTGGAACTGCCAAAGCGGTGGTCGATCTGGTTGAGAGTCTGGGAGGCGAAGTGATTGGTCTGGTATTCGTGGTTGAACTCGAGTTCCTGGGTGGCCGCGAAAAGCTTGCCGGATATGATGTGAAATCATTAATCAAGTACCAGTCGTGATGGCCCTGGACCGACGGAACTTTATGATGACTTTAAGCCCACCTGCTACCAACTGATGCACCGTCGATTAGAACCCAAAATAGTCGCGGTATTTCGGGAAGGCTACTCTCTTAAACAATTCTATTCAGACCTTGCCGCCGGTACAACGGTAGCAATTGTCGCGTTGCCGCTCGCGATTGCGTTTGCGATCGCGTCGGGAGTCAAACCTGAACAGGGTCTATACACGGCAATCGTAGCTGGGTTCGTAATCTCTCTACTTGGAGGATCACGGGCACAGATCAGTGGTCCAACCGGTGCGTTCGTAGTCATCATTTACGGAATCGTGCAACAGCATGGTTACGAAGGGCTGGCTGTGGCGACGCTAATCGCAGGTGTCTTACTTGCACTCATGGGTCTGTTTCGCATGGGTGCTCTCTTAAAGTTCATTCCTTATCCAGTGACGGTCGGCTTCACCACAGGAATCGCGCTGATCATCTTCTCTTCACAAGTTGGCGACTTCCTTGGCTTCAATATGTTGTCGCCGCCTGCGGGGTTCATTGAGAAGTTAGTGGCCTATCGCGAACATCTTTATGAGCTGAACTATTCCGCTGTGATGGTTGGTGTTGTTTCGCTAGTCGTGATCGTTACCTGGCCCAGGGTTACACATCGCATTCCGGGAATGTTGATTGCAATTATCGTCGGCACGCTCGCTGTAAAGCTCTTCAATCTACCCGTTGCCACGATCGGCAGCCGCTTTGGTGTAGTACCCAATCATCTTCCCGCGCCTCACATTCCAACCGTCTCACTGACTCTCGTAAAGGAGATGTTCTCGCCGGCAGTAACGATAGCTTTTCTGGCAGCACTGGAATCGTTACTCGCGGCCGTGGTAGCTGATGGCATGTTGGGAACCCGACATCGGTCCAACATGGAGTTGGTGGCGCAGGGTGCGGGAAACATTAGCTCAGTTCTCTTTGGCGGAATTCCCGCGACTGGGGCGATTGCCAGAACCGCGACGAACATCAAAAGCGGCGGTCGAACGCCTGTAGCAGGAATCATTCACGCCGTCGTGCTGCTGCTGATCCTGCTTTTCTTTGGAAAGCACGCGGCCCTAATTCCCATGCCCACCTTGGCGGCTATTCTCATCGTAGTTGCTTACAACATGAGCGAGTGGCGCGAGTTCAAGGATCTGTTAAGAGGCAGCAAGAGCGATGTGGGAGTCCTTCTGGTTAGCTTCTCGCTGACCGTTCTTATCGATCTGACGGTGGCGATTCAGGTGGGTGTGTTGTTGGCCATGTTCCTCTTCATGCAGCGAATGGCAAGCACGACTCAAGTAACGCAGGTGACCGATGCACTCGTTGATCCGGATGAGAAGGAAGCGCGCGATATATCCAAGCTACCAGTACCGAAGGATGTAGAGATTTTTGAGATCTACGGCGCGCTGTTCTTTGGCGCGATTGAGAGGTTTAAGGACGCGATGCGCAGTGTAGAGAAGCGTCCGAAAGTTTTGATCTTAAGAATGCGACACGTACCGACGATCGACGCGACCGGACTTCATAGTCTTAATGAGTTGTTTGATTCCACGAAACGGCATCAGATGGTTTTAATTCTCTCTGCGGTGAGTCCAGAGGTTCACGAGTTAATGGAGCGAACAGGTTTTGCAGAGGAGTTGGGAGAAGAGAATTTCTGTCCGGATATTTTTTGCGCACTCGAACGCGCGCGGACAGTATTGGAAGTGAGTTCGTTGCAAGCGAAATAACGATCAACGAACTTGCTCGAAGCTACGCAAGAGTGTCGTTGTGGATGGTGGATGCTAGATCACGAGACCATCCGAAAAAACCAGCTCCTTTACCATTAATCAATAACCATTTACCATTCACTCACCGTGCTCCCGTAGCTCAGCTGCATAGAGCGTCCGCCTCCTAAGCGGAAGGTCGCGCGTTGGAATCGCGCCGGGGGCACCATTTTTCCGTTCCGCACACACACTCGCACACAAAGACGGCACGGCTTCTTGTATCATGGGTTTAAATCAGGACTCTGAGCAGATGTCATGAATCGAAATCTTTCCCGCCACACCATTCTTGTTTCCTCCCTGACTCTTGTCGCTCTGTCTTCGGTTATAGCGCTGCGAACCGATGCGCTAGCAACGCATCTGAGTCAGGGATCCATCTGGACGGCCGCTTGCAGTTCAGAGATGGGCGGTAACGTTGTTTACGTCAGCAAGATCTTCGACGTTGTCTCGCCACCTTTCATGACACAAATCGACACCAACCCACTAAACAATGCCTTCAAGAACTACCTGGTAGAGGAGTATGACTTCAAGAGCAATGCCGCCTACTCTACCGGTTGCCGAGTTTTCAAAGACCTCAGTCAGGCAGAAGCGAACCGACGCCAAATAACGAACCAGGCGCAACAAGCGAACAAACAGATTGTGGAACTCAAGTGGAATCCAGGGCCCATCGTCGCAGTGAGTCATGGAGACGGATTTATCATAGGTCCCAAAGTACCACCGCCGACCCATACCATCTGCTCCATCGGATATCAAAACACGACGTACTTCAGCGCTGTGTTCGATACCCGCGAATACCGGCCGGATCCGGCCTGGGACAACGCCTTCAATAATTTCCTACGCAAGAACTACGGGGCTGAAGGTTTGGCCAACTGCACGAGCATGGCCACTGTGCGCGAAGCGACACGGTTGCTTCATAACCGAGTTGTCGGGCTCCGTGTCAACAACCACAAAGCGGTCGAGACGGGATGGAAGTTTGACCCGACTGACTTAGCGGCTAACAAACCCAGACCGAAATCCACCCCTACACCCGACGCCGATCCGGAACCAGTCGTGCCGCAACGTCCAGCTGCACAGAAGGCACCACCATCGCAGTCGATCAAAGATTTCGCAGCGCAGGAAGGCCCACAGGTTTTGGCCTACTGCCAAAAAGATCCGAT
>DATBMP010000075.1:0-8065 GCA_036554845.1 Pyrinomonadaceae bacterium | reverse complement strand
AAGCGGAACTGAATGTCGAAGAGCGAATCCTCGACATGTTGTTGCCGCCACCTCGGTCATCATCCAGTTTCTATGATTTCGATGCGGCCACCAGTGAAGAATCCATAGCTGAAGCTGATGGCAGCAATCGTGATGAGCAGTTTCAGCGGACTCGCGAAAAGCTTCGCACCCAACTCCGCAGCGGCAAACTTGATAACCGCTTAATCGAGATTGATGTCAGAGAGAAGAGCTTCCCGGTGATCGAACTTGCTGGCCCACAGGGCGTGGAAGAGATGGGCATCAACATGAAAGACATGCTTGGCAATCTCTTCCAAGGAAGATCGAAACGACGAAAGATGCGAGTGGACGAAGCGATTGAATATCTGATGCAGGAAGAGGAAGAACGGCTGATCGACATGGATCAGGTGGCTCGTGCCGCGATCGAACGAATAGAATCTTCGGGAATCATCTTTCTGGATGAGATTGACAAGATAGCCGGCAGAGAGTCAGGTCATGGTCCGGATGTTTCCCGCGAAGGAGTTCAGCGCGACATCCTTCCGATCGTGGAAGGCACCACGGTAAACACTCGTTATGGGATGGTGCGCACGGACCACATTCTGTTTGTTGCGGCCGGGGCATTCCACGTAGCGAAACCTTCTGATCTGATACCTGAGCTTCAGGGTCGCTTCCCTATCAGGGTCGAGTTGGAAACGCTAACAATCGAAGACTTTAAACGGATTCTCACTGAACCGAAGAACGCACTGATCAAGCAGTACCAGGCGATGATGGACACTGAAGGCGTGACCATTGAATTCACCGATGACGCCATCGACGCTATCGCGCACTTCGCCGCCAGAGTGAACGAGCAAACAGAGAACATCGGTGCGCGCCGACTGCAAACAATCATGGAGAAGTTGTTAGAAGAGATTAGCTTCGAGGGCCCAGACCTTGAACCAAAGAAGCAACGTATCGATTCCAAGTACGTTGATAATATGCTTTCAGAAACCGTAAAAGATCAGGACCTCAGCCGGTACATTCTGTGAAACCTATCAGCTTGCTTGTTCCTGCTCCTGGCGAGCCTCTCCTCAATTTCAAGTCGCCCCAATTCATACGGCGCATCGCGACGTTCATGATTACAACCGCGATGGTCATGGTCGTCGCCGGTTGTGGAAAGCGTCGGCCTCCCTTGCCACCGGTTGAGCGGGTGCAGCAACGCACTGAACTTCTGTCGGGCGCGCAGCGTGGCAACCAGGTGATCCTGAGTTGGCCGGCGCCCCTCAGAAATGCTCCTGACTCGAGTGTGCAGAGTATTAGAAGAATTGATGTCTATCGTTTGGCAGAGAAACCTGACGCGCCGCTGCCTCTCACCGAAGAGGAATTTTCAGCTCGTTCAACGCTAATTGGTTCTGTGACTGAGAACGAGATTCTCAGCGCTGCCGATACCCTCAACTACACTGATCGCCTGGAACTTGCCGGAGAACCGACTCGACTCCGCTATGCAATCAGCTATGTCAACGCCGCTGGTCAGCGGGCTGCTTTTTCAAACTTTTTGCTGATTGAACCTGCGGCTCGTATTGCTCAACCACCTACGTTGATGTCAACGGGAAAAGAGACGAGTGCGGAAGGCGTTACGATAACCTGGCAACCCCCCACCGCGAACATCGACGGCTCCACTCCTGTGAACCTGCTTGGATATAACGTTTATCGGGTCGATGAATCGCAAACCGATCCCACCGCAACGCCTCTCAACACAGCGCTCGTGTCGAGCAATCAGTTTCTCGATAAGAATGTGAAGTTTGGCGAGAACTACCGGTATATCGTCCGTTCAGTATCGCTTGGCACTGAAGGGGCTCAGGTTGAGAGTCTGAATTCAAATGCGCTGCCAATATCACCGCGCGACGTCTTTGCTCCTTCAGCTCCGTCGACGCCGAGCATCGTCGCGGCACCTGGTCGTATCTCACTCTTCTTCCCGGCAAACCCCGAATCGGATATTGCTGGCTACAACATCTTTCGTTCGGATGACGGGAATTTGCCGCAAGATCGTTGGACCAAGTTGAATCCGACGCTGCTGACGCGTACAACTTTCCAAGACGAGAAAGTAGAACCCGGTAAGCGTTACTTTTATTACGTGACCGCCGTTGACTTTGCCGGAAACGAGAGTGCCCCGTCAGAGGTTGTTTCCGAGGTTGTACCTTGATAGATAGGGATTGCCAATTGGACCCTTGCCTTTAAATCGACGATCGACAATCGACATTCAGTAATAGACAGAGGAGTGTAATCATGAAGTTCTTTTTAGATACCGCCAATCTCAACGAGATTCGCGAAGCAGCTTCGTTTGGTATCGCCGATGGAGTCACGACCAATCCTTCCCTCGTCGCTAAGGAAGGAGGCGTCGACTTTAAACAGCACATCGCTGCGATCTGTGAACTGGTGCAGGGGCCCGTATCGGCCGAGGTGACAAGCACCGATTTCGAAGGGATGCTGCGAGAAGGTCGCGACTACGCGAAGATTGCTCCCAACGTCGTCATCAAGTGTCCGCTGACACGTGAAGGCCTTAAAGCCACGCGTGAACTCTCAGGTCAAGGCATTAAGGTCAACGTGACACTTTGCTTCTCTGCTGCCCAGGCGATCATGGCTGCCAAGGCTGGTGCCTCCTTCATCAGCCCTTTTCTCGGCCGGTTGGATGACATCGGTGAAAACGGATTGGTTCTGTTGCAGGACATCATCGACATCTACCGCAACTATGAATGGAAGACGGAAGTGCTGGCTGCCAGCATTCGCCATCCGATTCATGTGATCGAGGCTGCGCGCATGGGTGCCGACATTGCGACGATGCCCTTCAAGGTGATCGATCAGCTCTTCAATCATCCGCTGACAGACAAAGGCCAGGCGCAGTTTCTGGCAGACTGGCACAAGAGTGGTCGCAAGTAGCCACAGTGTCACGGTCCGGGCTTATAAGTTTGACGGTTCGGAGCACCGCAGTTGGCCGGCAGAGATTGTTCAGCACGACGGTTCGTTAGTGGTCCTGCATGCCTTCTTTCAGGAGGAAGTTCGGCATCAAATACTTGGTACCATTCCGTGCGGGACCTTAAGTGTCGAGTATTACTGGCTTGATCGTTGGTACAACGTCTTTCGTTTCTATAAGCCAAACGGTGAGGTTAGGAACTACTACTGCAACGTTAACGTTCCGCCGGAGTTTGATGGACAGAATCTTCGATACATCGATCTTGATATCGACATCCTGGTGAATGCTGATCATTCTTATGAAGTTCTTGACCTGGCCGACTTCGAAGAGAATGCCCTTCGCTACAACTACCCTCAAAAGATCCAAACCCGGGCACATAACGCTGTGATCGAGTTACAGCAACTAATTGAGAGCAGAAGTTTTCCCTTTGATGAGTAAATAAAGTCGATGACTTCCAAACAACAGAAGCAAACGAACAAGTCGAAACTTCAGTCTTTCAAAGAGCGAGACGAACTGGCCCAACTCGGGGGCGGTACCGAACGGGTCGAGAAACAGCATGCCGCTGGAAAGATGACTGCTCGGGAGCGCATCGAGTTTCTTCTGGATGAAGATTCGTTTCAGGAGTTTGACAAGTTTGTCGTCCACCGTTCGCGCGATTTCGGTCTCGATCAACAACTGTACCCAGGCGACGGAGTAGTAACTGGTCATGGACTGATTGATGGCCGGCGCGTGTTTGTCTTTGCGCAGGACTTTACTGTGTTTGGTGGTTCGCTCTCTGAAACTCATGCTGAAAAGATCTGCAAGATCATGGACCTCGCGATGAAAGTAGGCGCACCCTTGATTGGTCTCAACGATTCTGGTGGCGCGAGGATTCAGGAAGGTGTAGTGAGCCTTGGTGGTTACGCTGACATCTTCCTGCGCAACACATTGGCCAGCGGAGTAGTTCCACAGATTAGTTGCACGATGGGCCCGTGCGCCGGTGGTGCTGTTTACAGTCCGGCAATCACCGACTTCAACATCATGGTTAAGGACACGTCCTACATGTTCATCACCGGACCGGATGTGATCAAGACCGTGACCCACGAAGATGTAACCAAAGAAGAATTGGGCGGGGCCGTGACGCACAACCATATCTCCGGCGTTGCCCACTTCGCCGCCGATTCCGACGAGCACGCCTTGCGCATGGTGCGTGAACTCCTCTCGTTTATTCCTTCGAACAATCTTGAAGATGCGCCGCGGTATGAAACGAGCGATCCTTCAGATCGAGTTGAAGCCAAACTCAATACGATTGTGCCTGAGGCTTCCAATCAGCCTTACGATATTCGCGAGGTGATTAATCTGATTGTTGACGAAGGTTACTTCTTTGAAGTGCAACAATTGTTTGCACAGAACATCGTGGTCGGATTTGCCCGGCTAGCAGGGCGGGCCGTGGGAATCGTGGCAAACCAGCCGGCGTTTCTGGCAGGCGTTCTGGATATCGATGCTTCGGTGAAGGGTGCGCGCTTCGTTCGCTTCTGTGACTGTTTCAACATCCCGCTCATCACATTTGAAGATGTGCCGGGTTTTCTCCCCGGGGTCTCGCAGGAACATGGTGGAATCATTCGACATGGCGCCAAGCTGCTTTACGCGTTTGCAGAAGCTACAGTACCGAAGGTCACGGTGATTACCCGGAAAGCTTACGGTGGTGCTTATTGCGTGATGGCGTCTAAACACATCCGTACCGATGTTAACTTCGCATGGCCATCAGCTGAGATCGCTGTCATGGGGGCAGAAGGAGCGGTGGGTGTGCTCTACAGGCGAGAGATTTCCAGTGCACAGGACCAGGAAGCAGCACGACGAAGCCGAATCGTGGAGCTCGAAGAGAAGTTTGCAAATCCTTACGTGGCAGCAGAACGTGGTTTCATTGATGAGATTATCGAACCCGCCATCACTCGACCGAAAGTAATCCGCGCTTTGTCGCTCTTAGAGAACAAGCGCGATTCAAATCCGCCTAAGAAACACGGAAACATTCCGCTGTAGCATTGTCGATTGCGATTGCCGATTGATTATTACCGCCTGTTGCTTGCCGAATTGTTGAATACGAAAGGGCCGTCCCTGAATCGGATAAATCGTCAATTGACAATCGTCAATCGACAATATACTCACTTCTTCTTCGCGTAATACCCCTGCCGATGAAGCAACTGAAGTTTTCGTGAGCGCAGTTCCGGCGTCACCACTTCAAGTTTCACCTTCCGATAGGAGCCGTCTCGCGATCTGTTAGTGGGTGTATAAGCGATCACGTACTGCGACCTCATCTCTTCTTCGATCTGGGCGAAGGCCTGGCTCAGCTCCTCGTCAGCAATAGGAAAGAACGCGCGGCCGCCGGTTTTTTCAGCGAGCTTCGCCAGACTGCTTCTTTCGACTTTATAAAGTTCTGGATCTCCCACTCCGATTCCATAAAGAACAACGTCATTGCTGATCGCAGCCTTGATCGCGTCGTCGCGATCTAACTGGCTGGACGTGTCATCGCCGTCAGTCAAAAGGATGATGACTCGACGTGTGCCTTTGCCGGTGCGCGAAAGCAGATCCTGAGCTGAGAACACTACGGAGTCCCAGATGCTGGTGTAGCAACGTGCGTCTTCCCACACGGGTACGTCCCTGGTACATCCGTCTTCCGGGATCTGGACTTCGATCTTTTTTATGGCAGCTTTGATCTCGTCAACGTTAGTACTCGCGGGTGCTTCAACGTGTGGCCTGCCAGTGAAAGAAACAACGACCACGGCATCTTTGCTCGGTCTGACGACCGCATCGATAAACTTCTCTGCCGCGTGTTTCTCATCCGGAAGTGTGCGTTCCTGAGACTTACTGCGATCGACCAGCATGACAATGCTCAGCGGCCGATCTGTTTCCCGCTCAAACAGAGTGATCTGCTGCTCAACACCATTCTCTTTAATGCGGAGGTCTTCCTTGTTGAGCGTCGTGATAAACCGGCGGTCCTTATCGACTGCTGTGAAAAGAGTCGTTACCAGGTCGGTCTCGACACGAACCACATCGGTGTCTGATTCAGTTGCAGGAGGAGTTTGGGGTTTGACCTCGCGACGGTCTTGATCCTGGGCAGAGGCTTGGAAAACAAGCAGCGAGGACAGTAATGCGAGAAAGGCAAGGAGATGAAAATACTGCTTGGACCACAGATTCATGACTTAACAACAGGGCGGCTTTTGAATTCACCTGTTATCGTGCACCGAGGGTGCGATCTCGATCAAGCGTCTAGAGGGATCAAAACTGATTCGGAATGGATAGAGAGCATCTCGACCGAGAATTATTGGCGCACCCTTCTCCACTCCCGAAAGAATGTCGGTAGGGACGCCGCGAAGCTCGAGCGCTCCAATGCTGACAGTGGTCGGCTCAACGCGCGTCGATCTGATCATTCCCCCACCAATGTCGGTTGACGAACGACGTGCGTGATCCAGAACTACGGCTCGTGGATCGCTCACTGCCAGACCGAACCCTGACCCGCTATCTATTAGTGCGAGACGACCATCACCTAACTTCACGAACGGCCTGTCGCTTTGGCCCATACGAAGCCAGGGAACTACTGCGCCGTCGGCAGGTTGCCTGCGAGTGCTCAAGCCCTCGACGCGAGGATCGAATGCGCGGATATGACGGTTAGGGAAGTCTATAGTGTAGCCAAAAGGAGCGAACGCATCCGTGGGATCAAGAATGCCATCAATTCCTTCAGGCATTTGGCTAACCACCAACGCTCGTACCCTCGAAGGCATCATGTTGCTGACATTGCCGAGGGCCATTCGAGCGACAACAGTTTCTCCTGCCACCACTTCCCTTCCGGAAAGACCGGCAACAACAGTGGTGCGGCCCTTCACAATCCCCAGCCGAGACGCGCCCACGAGTTGTTGACTAAGGACCGTGATCCCTGCGCCTGTGTCGACGGCAAACAGGTATGGACCATGCCCGTTGATCCAGACGTCGGTAAGCAGTCCGCGCGCCCTGCTCTCGCGGAACCAAACGGTCGCGGGAAGTTGCCGATTTCGGAGTGTGCTGTCCTGTCCGGATTGATATCCCACTCGGGCAGGTAAATGGGCAGCCCCCGACAAGGGAACTGCCCATGAACCAACCACGAGAGCGATGAATACTCCAGAAAGGACTACGGCTGTCGCTCTCTTCATTTCAGCCACGCAGTTCAATTAGTAGCGACGGTCTCGATTGCGTAGCTTGTAGGTGTACAGAGCCGAACCGCCGGCACCTGCCAGGGCACCAATGGCCGCACCCTTCTTGCCACCGATCAAGGCGCCAATTGCTGCACCACCACCGGTACCCATGGCAACCGTCAGCTTATCGCGGTGCTTCTGCCAGAAGCTGCGACCCTTTGGCTGCTGGTAGTTGTAATAGACCGTACGCGGCGCTGCATTACTACGAGCGCGACGATAGACAACTCGTCGTGGCGCTGGCGCCACTGTGGTAGCAGCAGCCTGGATCCCGTCTGCACCACCCTGGGCCGCCATGAATCCATCAGCGAATCCTGACTTGTAAGCGGTCTGCTCGGCCGGAGTATCGAAATCCGCTGGCAGAGCTTCCATTCCGGGTTGTGCCTGCGCGGTCTGTGCGTTCTGCGCGTTTGTTGTGTTTGCGGTGCTGCCTTGCGTCGAAGCCTGTGTCGCCGGCTCACTTGTATTGTGCATCACCAAGGCACCTACTGAACCGCCGATCAAGGCTGCTATCAACGCCACCGGCAGAAGTTTGTTTGTCATGATCATCGCTTAATCTCTCCTTACTGGAATGCTTCCGAAGAAGTCGACACTACCAGGAGCAACATGCGTTCCTCTTAAGTTGAGTCTCGGGAGAGTGGATGGAATATACCGGAGTTGGGCTGTTTTTTGAGGGTTTTTGAGCAGATGCAACAAAGACGCAACTTGACGCGAACATTGAAATGAACGGGCTGGCGAGATCGTGTACCCGATATGGATTTGTTGGTATTCGATATCCGCAGTGACCGGAATGGTCGGGGATGGAGCAAGCCGTTTCTAATTAATACCGAGGCCCTTTGGGGGGTTCAATGCTTGAGAGGTCGGTGGCCTGAGAGTCGGTAACACCTCGCGGTAGCGGGTGGATTCCTCGACATTCCGA
>DATBMP010000063.1:0-7818 GCA_036554845.1 Pyrinomonadaceae bacterium | reverse complement strand
CCCCCCCCCCACTCCAAGATCTCAAAGATCATATTATGATCTTGTAATCTTCTAAGAATTGAGTATACTGCGGCCGCTCCTCCAGAAAAGTTTCAATCCGTTCGAACAATTTCAGCCTGTTTTTCCCTTTGAGGAGGAGATTCCCATCAGGGCGCATGAGAAAGGGGGGCGAACTGTGTCCAGCACCAGTAAACGCTCGGCAAAGATCGTCTGTCGCGGAGGCAATGTCTGGATTTCGCCGCGTGAGTTTTGGCGGTTGGTGCGCGATGACATTGTCGAATACTTGAGCGAACCTCCTCTCACCGGAAAATTTCGCGGACCAGCCGAAGATTTCCTCGTTACCATCAATCACACAATCCTGAATCTGACGTGTCCGGAGCATCGTGCTGCGGTGTTAGTATCCAAACGCCAGATGAAAAAACGAAAGTCAATCTCCGCCTAGTCGTTCCTGGAGGAGTCAAAGCTCATGCTCGAACTAATTCAGCCGATCTCAAAACGAGATCAGGTAATCCGGGCCGTGAAAGAGGCCATCCTCTCGGGAACCATTCAACCGGGCTCGTCAATTGTAGAGACCAAAGTGGCCCAACAATTGGGAGCCGGTGTGCCTTTGATTCGCGAAGCGTTGATTGAACTTGAGCATCAGGGATTTGTTCAGCGAACTCCTTACAAAGGCACGACTGTCACCAAGCTTGGCCCAGCTGACATCAAAAGAATCTTTCGTCTTCGTGTAGAACTCGAGGCCCTGGCAATCGAATGGGCCAAAGAGCATGTCAAGGAAGAGGACCTCGAAAGTCTCCGGCAGACGATTAAGAACATGGAACAGGCTGCCAAGGCTGTGGATCTCAATCTGTTTTATGAGGCCGACCTGGCATTCCATCGCAAGATTTGGAACCTCTCAGACAATCCTTACCTGGCCGACGCACTCGAACGAGTTGTGGTCCCACTCTTCGCTTTCTTCCTCATGAAAACCAGCCGCCGCCGCAACTCTTACGTAGAGAGTGCTTCGATGCACGCCAAGATCGTGGAGGCGTTACCGAAAAAGACTGCGGCCGAGCTGCGCGAGATGGTCAAGAGATCACTCACGGATTGGAAAGACGAGATGATGGATCTGCTCTTCCCAGAGGAGCATTGAGCGAGAGACCGGGCCTCGAAGCTAACAAAACTATACGAAGAGATTAGGTGATTTAGTGTAACCCTGTGTTTTTGGACCACGCATGATCCGGGCAGAGATCTAACGAGTGCTACTACAAGCCGCCAATGTTTCTAAATCTTATGACGGCGTAGACGCCTTGAAGGGCGTAACTTTCGAGCTGCGCGCCGGTGAAGTTCACGCGTTGATCGGAGAAAACGGTGCCGGAAAGACTACGCTGATCAAGATCATCGCAGGCGCCGTTGCTGCTGATCGCGGCACCTTGAAACTAGACGGAAAAGCAATCATTCCTAATTCACCAAGGCGCGCGAAGGCCTTCGGCATCACGGCTATCTATCAAGAGCCGGCGTTGTTTCCGGAGCTGAGCGTGTCAGAGAACATTGCTCTCGGACTCGAACAGGAAGGCTTTTGGCAACGAGTTGATTGGAAAGGACGCCGTCAACGCGCGGCGGAACTGCTCAAACAAGTCGGCGCCAGAATCAACGTCGATACGGATGCCGGCGAACTAACGATGCCGGAGCAACAGCTGATCGAGATCGCGCGGGCACTCGGCGCCAGGTCACGCGTGCTGATCATGGACGAGCCGACTGCGTCACTCTCCGAAGAAGAAACAGAGAATCTTTATCAGGTAATTCGGAATCTGCGCTCGCAGGGAGTCGGCCTCGTTTACATCACGCATCGACTGGACGAGCTGTCGGTCATCGCTGATCGTGTGACGGTACTGCGCGACGGCCAGATCGTGGGCACTTACGATATGGCCCAGACCAACCGCCAGGAATTGATTCGTTTGATGGTCGGACGAGAGTTGTCCGCTGTCTTTCCCAAGAAGGAAGTGGAGCAAGGCGAGGTCGCCCTTCAATTAATAGGAATCGGGAATCGCGCGAGTGGATTGAAAGACATAAATCTATCAGTGCGGAAGGGAGAGATTGTTGGACTCGCCGGATTAGTCGGAGCCGGACGCACCGAGTTGGCACGGATAATCTTTGGTTTGGACCATGCAGATAGCGGTGAAATTCGTTTACGCGACAAACGGATCCTGATCCGCAATCCAGCCGATGCGATCATGTCTGGCATTGCGTACTTGCCTGAGGACCGTAGGCGTCATGGTGTGATTCTGGATATGCCGGTGAGCGCCAACATCACGTTGGCGTCACTCAAGCGATTATCGCGGTTCGGTTCGTTCGACTTTCACCGTGAAAAAGAGATCGCCACGGAATACGTGCAGCGGTTTGCGATCAAGACGCCATCGATTTTCAGTCAGGTCTCTACACTGTCGGGCGGCAATCAGCAGAAGGTCGCGTTGAGCCGTTGGCTGGCAACCAGACCTTCGGTGCTGATCCTGGATGAGCCCACTCAGGGAATCGATGTGGGCGCCAAGGCCGAGATTCATGCATTGATGGGAGAGCTTGCGAGTCAGGGAATGGCAATATTGATGATCTCCTCTGACTTACCTGAAGTGTTGGGCATGAGTGATCGGATCGCGGTGATGCGTGCGGGCACAATCGTCGGCATCTGGGATCGAGCCGAAGCCACACAGCAGGGAATCATCGCACTTGCACTCGGTCATAGTCTGGCAGAAAAACGACTGTAGAGTCGTTGCACACGCGCGTTCGCCAAGTAGTTGGCTCACCCGGTGAGGCCGAGCCGGAACTCAAAAATGGTCTTTTTGTGCAAAGCGATTTGATGTGATGCTCAATCGTTACAAACGAGAAGTATCTGCCCTGGCCGCTTATGTTGTTCTGCTTCTGGTCATGGCGGTGATCGCGCCCTCCTTTTTCAACGCCGGGAACCTGCGCGACCTGGCGGTGAACAATGCAGCCGTCTTAATAGTTGCCGTTGGAATGACGCTCGTTGTTCTTACCGGTGAGATCGACATCTCGGTCGGATCTCAATTCGCGGTATGCACGGTTGTCGCTGGTTGGTTCGCAAAGGCCGGAGTGCCAATACTTCTCGTCCTTCCACTCGTGATTGCCGCCGGTTCGTTGATGGGAGCAATCGGGGGCGCGTTTGTGGCACGGTTGGGAATGCCATCGATCGTGGTTACGTTGGCTTTGATGGTGGCCTGGCGAGACGCTTTGCGCTGGTTAACCGAAGGCGCCTGGATCCAGAACTTGCCGGCGAATTTTCAGTGGTTTGGGTGGGGCCAACCAGCAGGCCAGTCTTTGATCATAATCTGCGCATTGCTGGTACTGCTTTTCTTTGCCTGGGCCTTGCACAATCTGACCGCAGGTCGCGCGGTCTATGCGGTAGGTTCTGATTCTGAAGCGGCTCGGCTGGCTGGCATCGAACGGCGACGAGTGGTCTTGGCAGTTTTCGTTTTGATGGGTGCTTTGGTCGGATTGGCTGCGGCGCTAAATGCAGCGCGCTTCTCGATTGTTCCCAGCAATGCAGGCGTGGGCCTTGAGTTGAAAGCAATCGCAGCAGTAGTTGTTGGTGGAACCGCGATCACCGGTGGACGAGGCACACTTCTAGGCACGCTGATCGGCGTGGCGTTGCTCGGAACAATTGGAACTGCGCTGACCTTCGCCGGAATAAATCCATTTTGGGAAAAGGCAATCCAGGGCGCGATCATCCTGACAGCGCTTGTGTCGGATGCAGCATTCTCGCCATTGAATCGGTTACGTATAGCTCGAGTTCGGGTTGCAGGCTGAGAAAGAAAGGTGAATCCAACACTTCCGAATGCCGCCCTGGGCCAGTTGCCGGCGTCTGAACCCTGGCGCGCGAGGCTTTTTCCGAATCACGAGTGGGCCTTATTGCTCGTGCTGTTTTTGGAGTGTGCGATCTTCGCATTCACCGGAACGAACTTTCTCACCACATCGAATGCATTCGAGGTCACGCGACTTAGCGTTGAGATCGGATTACTCGCGCTTGCATTGACCCCGGTCATCATCACAGGCGGTATCGATCTTTCAGTCGGCTCGATGATGGGATTGGCCGCGGTTGTGCTTGGTGGTCTGTGGCGAGACGCGCAACTGCCCCTGGCGATTGCCGCAGGCTTAACACTACTGCTGGGTTTGGCCGGTGGCGGTTTGAATGCCTTGCTAATCACACGGCTGAACTTGCCGCCGCTGATCGTCACGTTGGGGACGTTCTCGCTCTTTCGCGGCATCGCGGAAGGACTGACACGTGGCATAGAGAACTATTCAGGCTTTCCCGCTCAGTTTCTTTTTCTCGGCCAGGGTTACATCGGGGGGCTGATTCCGGCGCAACTTTTTATTCTCGTATTAGCAATCATCGGGTTCGGATGGTTGTTGCATCGCACTGGCTTTGGTCGCGGACTGTATGCAATCGGTCACTCGGCAGAGGCGGCACGATACGCTGGCGTGCCAGTTGGGCGAAACTTGTTCGTTGTCTACCTGCTGTCAGGTTTGGCGGCGAGTTTGTCGGCGATCATCTATGTGGCCCACCTGGGCCAGGCAAAGTCTGACGCAGGTAGTGGATTTGAATTGCTGGCCATCACCGCGGTGGTTCTGGGCGGCACTTCTATATTTGGCGGGCGCGGAACGATTGCGGGGACTGTATTGGGTCTATTCGCGCTCGTTGTTCTGCAAAACGGTCTGCGACTGAGCGCGCAGCCCGCCGAGCTGACGGGCATTCTAACCGGAGTACTTCTCTTAGGAACGATCATCTTGAATCGTGTCTCGACAGTCGGACGAAAACAACGCGAGGTTATCGGTGAGGAGATTGAAGTGAAGAATTCGCAGGTGGCTGTTTTGAGCGCGGTGATTATTGTTGCCGCCTTAATTGTAGCGGGAAGCAACTGGCTGCTCGTTCGATCAGTCAATCGGAATTCAGCAGCGACCCAGAACAAGGGTGTCGGGACAACTGCTCCAGCGGAACGAATTCAAGTTGCGATGATGCCCAAGGCGAAAGGCGATCCTTACTTCGTCAGTTGTCGCCAAGGCGCTGAAGAAGCGGCTCGAGAGTTGGGAATCGATCTGCTGTGGGATGGGCCAACCGATCTCGATCCCGCCAAGCAGAACGAAGTTGTCGAAGCCTGGATCACAAAGGGTGTTGATGTGATTGCCGTGAGTGTTGAGAACCAGGCTGGTATCTCAACTGTGCTACGCAAAGCCCGCGAAAAAGGAATCAAGGTCATCACCTGGGACGCCGACGCCGAAGAGAACGCGCGCGACTTTCTAATCAATCAGGCGACACCGCAGGGGATTGGCTACACGTTGACGGATGAAGCGGCGCGAATCATGAACGGCAAAGGTGAATTCGCGATCGTCACGGCATCGCTTAGCGCGGCAAATCAGAATGAGTGGATCAAGAACATCAAAGCGCGACTTGCTGAAAAGTATCCCGAGATGAAACTCGTAGCAATTCAACCGAGCGAAGGCGATCGGGACCGTGCCTTCGCCGAAACGCAGACTATCTTGAAGGTTTATCCGAACGCTAAATTGATTATGGCGATCGCAGCTCCGGCGGTACCGGGAGCCGCAGAGGCGGTAAAGCAGTCGGGCCGTACGGACGTTAAGGTGATTGGGTTGTCGTTACCGAACATGAACAAGCCGTACGTGAAAACGGGAATCGTCGAAAGCGTGGTCCTTTGGAACACAGTGGATCTTGGCTACCTGACGGTTTATGCGGCCGACGCATTAAGCGCCGGAAAACTTAAGCGCGGCGACAGTGAGATCAGCGCCGGACGTTTGGGGAAAATTGAAGTCGCCGATGACGAGGTGTTGCTGGGCGCGCCGTTTATCTTCAATAAAGAGAACATAGATCGCTTTGACTTTTGAAAGTGTTGGTGCCACCGGCGGCAACTGGACTGAATCATTCGCGGTTCCAACCGAAGGATTGATTGTTTGAATCGTCGGTCACAGGTGAATTTATGAATCAAGTCACCATCAACGAAGTACGTGCATATGTGATTGCTCCGGATGAAATGGGAGCTGACTATCACAATCAAACCGGCAGCCATTGGATCATCGATTTGCCGATCGCTAACCCGATGTCTGTTTATGAAGAGTACAAAGCGAAACGCACCAGTTGGGGAATCAATGCGCTGGGCACGGTCCTGGTTGAGGTGGAGCTGGATGATGGGACGATCGGAATCGGATGCAGCATCGGTGGCGAACCCGCTTGCTACATCATCGAGAAACACTTGAGCCGTTTTGTCGAAGGACAAAATCCGCGCAACGTCGAACTGATTTGGGACCAGATGTGGCGAGCGACATTGCCGTACGGTCGCAAGGGCCTGGCTGTGCAAGCAATCAGCGCAGTGGATCTGGCAATTTGGGATTGCCTGGGCAAGCTTCGTGGCGAGCCTGTCTATGCATTGCTCGGTGGGAAAACGAAAGAAAAGTTGCCCGTGTATGCAACAACTTCGCGCCCCGACATCGCACGTCAATGGGGTTTTCGTGGAGCGAAGATACCTTGTCGGTATGGACCAGCAGATGGCGACGAGGGTTTGAAGAAAAACATCGAGGTGATGGCCGAAGCTAGAGCACAGGTTGGATCAGACTTTCCACTCAGGCTCGACTGTTACATGGCGTTGACGGTGCCATACACGATCAAACTCGCGAAGGCACTGGCCGAATATGATCTCGAATGGATTGAAGAGTGCCTACCGCCGGATGATTACGATGGTTACGCGGAACTGAAGAGAGCCCTGACAGGCATTTGTCTGGTGACAACGGGTGAACACGAATATACGCGTTATGGATTCCGCGAACTGATCGCGCGCAAATGTGCAGACATTCTTCAGCCCGACATCAATTGGGTTGGCGGACTGACGGAAGCGCGTCGCATTGTCGCAATGGCTTCTGCATATGACCTTCCGGTAATTCCGCACGGCTCGAGCGTCTTCTCGTATCACCTGCAATATGCATTCACGAATTGTCCAATTGCGGAGTTTTTGGTGATGAGTCCGGAGGCAGATCAGATCGTTCCTCTGTTTGGTGAATTGTTTGTTAACGAGCCGGTACCTAGTGATGGCTACATTGAGCTAACGGATGCGCCGGGCTGGGGTGTTGAGCTGAACGACAAGCTTGAACTTCTCAGACCATACGAAGGCCAGCAGCGCGAGGTCGTTTCGAGTGAGTGGTAAACGAAGATTTAGCCGCGCTTGACGCAGATAACGCGGATCTGATCTGGAAGTTCGAGTCCGCAGCATCCGCCGTTTATCTCCTGCGACATTCCACAAGCCGTCGATTCAGCGCTTTGCACAAAAAGTCGTCCGGTTGCATGGTCGGCTTGGCCGCATCCCTTGTGGTCAGCTATGGCTTACCGAAAAGCGCCATTAGTATTTAGGCTATGCTGAGAATTCACACATTTTGAGGCATAGCCCCGGAGAAAATTGGTTCTAGCAGGCGGTAAGCCAAAGGCTTACCACAAGGGATGCGGCAAGCCGCTACACCCTGAACCGACTTCTTGCAAAGCCTCGACTCTCTCTACATGAGTAATCAATTCAAAGGGCAAGTGGCGGTTGTTACTGGTGCGGCGTCGGGATTGGGATTGGCGATAGCCGACAGATTGCACGCTGAAGGCGGAACGGTTGCGCTGCTTGATCTAAATGAGACGACGTTATCGTCGGCAGCGAAGAAGATTGGTGAAAGAGCGTTCGCATTCACTCTCGATCTCACCAACGAAAGCAATGTTGCCAAAGTCATTGATCAGGTCGGTGAAAGGTTTGGCCGCATCGACATTCTGGTGAACAGCGCCGG
>DATBMP010000045.1:0-12512 GCA_036554845.1 Pyrinomonadaceae bacterium | reverse complement strand
TCGAGAATGCCAACGACATCATCTATACCCACGATCTGAAAGGGAACTTCACGTCACTTAACCGAACTGGTGAGGTGATAACGGGTTACACCTGCGCAGAGGCCCTGGAAATGAATGTCGCTGACGTCATCGCACCTGAGTACCTCGATCTGGCGCGTCGAATGACGGCCGATAAGACCGGCGGACGCGCTCCCACAGTTTATGAATTGGAGATCGTTACCAAACGCGGTCGCCGAGTTCGACTGGAAGTCAGCACTCGTCTGGTTCACCGAAAAGGCAAACCGTTCGGTGTACAAGGCATCGCCCGCGATTTGACAGAACGAAAACGTTCTGAAGAGGCGTTGCGCGAAAGTCAGGCTTTCTTCAATAGCTTCATGGACAACAGTCCGGCCGTAGCCTTCATGAAGGATGAAGAGGGACGCTACGTCTACGTAAATAAACCATTCGAGAAGCTGTTCGGTCATCCGCTCGAAACATTGCGTGGCAAGCGAAGCTTCGATTGGCTTCCTACTGAGTTTGCGCAACGCACACACGATCACGATCTCTCTGTACTTGCCACGGGAAAGCCGGAAGAGATTGTCGAGACAGTTGCCACACAAGATGGTTCACCGCATCAATGGCTCGTGTTCAAGTTTCCCACGACGGACGCTTCAGGCAAGCGATACGTCGGTGGTGTTGGCGTCGATATTAGTGAACGCCGTCGCGCAGAACAGGCGCTGGCCCAGCAGGCCGAACGCGAGGCGATTACGCATCGCATTTCGCAAACAATTAGATGTTCGCTCGACAGTACCGAGATCTTTCGCACTGCGGTAAATGAACTGGGTTCTTACTTGAACGTCGATCGCTGCTCTCTTTTTATGAAAGACGAGCGTGCCAAACGCGCAAAGAACGTTGCCGAGTACCATGTGGATTCGGTAGACCCCGCGGCTTCTGATTTTGATCTGGCTGACTTGAGAGACCTGATCCAATCACTCGATGACGGCGGCGTGTTGGTATTCAGTGATGCAGCCAATGACGAGCGCATCAAGGCCGTCTACGATCGTATTCTCTCCAAAGCCAACGTGCGCTCGATCATGTATGTGGCAATCAAGGTTGGTGATGAGGTTCCAGCGGCCTTCGCATTATCAACTACGCGCGAGTTGAGAGAGTGGACCGAATCGGATGTTGGCCTGGCCAAGGCAATCGCGGATCAAACTGGTATCGCAATCCGTCAGGCCCAACTTTTCCAGAAGGCGGAAGCCACTTCCACCCGCGAGGTCCTGGTAAATCGCTTGACGATGGCGATTCGCGCCTCACTAAGTCTGCCTGAAGTTTTGAGCACTGCTACTCGCGAACTGGGACGTACGCTGAATGCTTCACGCGTCCATTTGCATCTCTATAACCAGGAGGATCCCGTTTCGCAGGTGGAGCATGAATATGTTGCGCCCGGCGTAAACAGTGTGCGTCACCTGGCCGTTAGTTACGACGATCCGATCGGTACCTACCTTCTCAGGACCGCGAAACCCATAGTCATCGACGACACTGAGCACTACAACGAGGGTTCACCAGAATTCAACGAAACCATCCGGACCTATGCTCAACGTGCAGGTGTCCGCTCCCAGATCGATTATCCGCTCGTGGTTAAGGGCGTGTTCCGTGGTGTGATCTGCATTCATCAAACGGACCGGCTACGCCTTTGGACCGATGACGAATTGGCGCTGGTGCAGGCCGTCGCTGAACGATTGGCGATTGGCATCGCTCAGGCTGAACTCTTCGAGATGGTTGCGAAGGGTAAGACTGAATGGGAGACCACGTTCGATGCGATGTCGGACGGTATTTTCATCTTTGATCGCAGTGGCCAACTGAAGCGAGTAAATCGCGCCGGCGCTGCGATGGAAGCGACGCACCCGAGACTGCTGCAAGGTAAGAAGTGCTGCGACATCCTTCGTACCAATCAGGAAGATCAGCGTTGCATCGTCGAGAGCGCAATTGAAAGTTGTAACAGCGTCACTATCGAGATCACTCCTCAACGTTTGAATCGCCCCCTGCTCGTTTCGATCGAACCGGTCTACGAAGGAGGAAAGGTGACTGCCGTGGTTTGTACGGCGCGCGATCTATCTGAGTTGCGTAAGGTGCAGGCGGTCGCACGCGAACATCAAACACTACTGAACAATATTCTCGAGAGCGCGCGCGAGTCAATATACGCCGTCGACACGAATGGACGGTTTAAGTGGTGCAATTCAGCAACCTTAAACGGTCTCGGTTATCGTCGCGAAGATCTCATTGGCCGCCATATTCTGGAGATGGTCTATGAAGGCGACAGTGACCTGGTGGCCCAGAAACTCGCGGCTGCGCTCAAGGGCGAACCGCAGACTTACGAGATGCGCTACTTCTCGTACGATGGACGACTGCGGTATGCCCGCGTGGACAACTCACCGTTGGTAGTTGTCGAAGGTGGAACGCCGACCGGGGTGCTTGGTATCGCGCGTGACATTACTGAACAGAAGGAAGAGCGCGAACGCGCAGCACGTGCGGACAAGTTACGCGCGTTGGGCCAACTGGCATCAGGCGTTGCTCACGACTTTAATAACTCTCTGGCCGCAATCCTTGGTCGAACTCAGTTGCTGAGGCGACAGACCGAGGATGTGGCACTGGTTCGCAACCTTGACATCATCCAAACAGCTGCTGAAGACGCCGCTGCAACCGTACGTCGCATTCAGACTTTCGCGCGGAAATCGCCGGTACGAGAGTTTGAGATGCTTGAGGTTCGAAGCCTCCTCCACGATGCGATTGAAATAACTCGAACGCGCTGGGAGAACGAAGCGAGACTCCGTGGTCTGGATTACGACGTTCGGCTGGAAGCTGAACCGGGAATTCATACTTTTGGCAGCGCCTCAGAGCTCCGCGAGGTATTTGTCAACCTGATCGTCAACGCTGTCGATGCAATGCCTACTGGCGGTGATCTTTCGATAACTTGTGTGCGCGAAGGGGCGAATCTTCGTTTGCGATTCGCCGACACGGGTGCGGGAATGCCGGAAGACGTGCGCGAAAAGATCTTTGATCCGTTCTTCACCACGAAAGGTGCTCACGGAACTGGTCTTGGACTTTCGGTGAGTTACAGCATCATCGAAAGGCATGAAGGCTCGATCAGTGTTTCGTCTGAGCCGGGTGGCGGCACCGTGTTCACGATCGATCTGCCAAGCATGGAGGTTGGACCGAACGAGAACGACGAACCCGAGACATTGGCCACGACACCAACATTGTCGGTACTTGTAATCGATGATGAGGCTGCCGTGCGGGAAACACTTTCAGAAATGCTTGAAGCGTTGGGCCACAATGTGGTGTTGGCTGACGGCGGTCAGGAAGCTTTGAAGAGACTTGCAGCGGCAGGCGATTTTGATTTTGTCTTTACGGATCTGGCCATGCCTGAGATGGACGGTTGGGAGACTTCGCGTGAAATTCGTAAGCGACGACCAGACATGAGAATCGTGCTGGTCACCGGATATGGACCAGGAACGGTGCCACCGGCGGGCGAAGAAACTCTGGTTGATGGCATACTTGGTAAACCATTCGACTTCGTTCAGGTTGGCGACACGATTAAAAACGTTCTTGCGAAACGAGCAGTGCTTGAGAATGTTGGTGTTTGAGAGTCGGGGCCGTGAAAACCTAATTAAAGTCGGGGCCGTGAATTAATTAAAGCTCATTATTCCTGCACTGGCAGTAAAGCCTACGCCAAAGCCAACCACCATCGCTGGTCCTTTCCAATCATCCTTCTTCGCCAACATGAATCCAGTTGAGGCGCTGGAAAGATTTCCGTAGTTCTGCAGCACCTCGTAAGAGCTGTGAACTTTCTGCGAGTCTTTCTCGATCTGAAGCTGCGAACACACCCCGTCAAGAATCTTCTTGCTGCCGGTATGGATTAAACAGTCATCCACCTGTCCGATGTTGGAGACTGGCGACTCAGGATGCCGCAACACGTTCTTCACAGTGGTGACCGCGTAATGAGCGCCGCGAGTTGGCACGCTTGGTCTCATGAAGTACTGAGGTCGGCCTTTCAAGAATGGATGGGAACTGTTACTGGTCATCGTGAGGAGATTCACGTCGTCCGGTTCGTCATTCGTTAAGTGTGAGATTGGGCCAAAGGCTGGTTTGCCTTCCTCTGTGCCAACAAGCAAGGCGACAGCGCCATCTCCAAAGAGCATGGATTGGATGACGAAGGTGGTATCCAGCCTCTTCTGTTCGAACTGGGCATCATCTACTTTTTGCTCCTTCCTCATTCTTAAAATTTCCCGAAAGCCGTAGTAGTCCTCACGCAGCAGGGGAGCAACATAAGGAGTGTGTGCTTCCGCCATTAGTACGAGTGCCAACTGACGTGGATTTGCGGCCAGGTACCACTGAGCTACTTCGATCGACTTCAATAGAACGGAACAGCCTTGGGCCTGCATACTGACTGTTCTGAGGGAACGCGATAACAACCCGTGAGTTTGTCCCATGACTTCTGACGCCAGGCAGGGAAGCATTTGATCGGGTGTATTTGTCGCGGCAACAAGCAGACCGATCCGCTCCGGATCACCTTGCCACTGTTCAATGCAACGCTTAGTAGCGTCGATTCCCAGTTGCGTGGTTGAACTCGTAGCGTGGGCCGGCCCGCCGGCGAGAAATTCAGGGTAGTTCTCTAGAGTTGAGAATCGCTGTTCGACTCCAAGGCTGTGGATTGTATTGATGAGCTCGGGGGAGAGCTTATGCATGAGAGAACCGACGAGTTCGTTGGTTCGGAACGCGTGCTTGGGGGTTGCAGTCGCTGCCGATAACAGATTGATCACCGTAATTCTCCTGGGGAAACCCTTGAAAAGAAATGAAGTTGTTCGCTATGTTGCTTTCAATGACTGTGCCAGAGAACAAGCAAAGCCGTTGTTATGGGATAAGCTCTGCTATTTCAACAGTTCGGTGGTTTTTGCCGGCGGGTGAGAGACTCAGAGGCGTTGGTGGCTTGGATACCTGGTATCCATTGAATGACTCTGAAATCTGAGTGTTTCCAAACATTTCTAGAGGTCTGCCGTAAATGCAAAGTGGTAAGCAGGTATACAGATGTGTACGAGGTATGCGGCTTTCCGGCTTTGCCTCAAAAGTCCTTTTTTGAGTTCCGGCTCGGCCGCACCCTTGCGGTAAGCCTGCGGCTTACCGCACCTTCATCTATTTGATCGAGGCGATGCCTCAAAGATGGAACAGTTTAGGCATAGCCTGATATTTAGGCTGGAATAACGGTAAGCGGCAGGCTTACCGCAAGGGTGCGGCAGAGCCATACCCAAAAGTGGGGCAGCGCTTTTGTTATGCGAACGTCACACGGAGAAGAGCGATCACAGATGTTGTCATGCCTGAAATGAGTGGGCGCGAGCTCTCGGATCGTCTAAGTCTGCTCCGGCCGATATGAAGGTACTGTCTATGTCTGGATACACTGGCAACTGACCACTGAAAACTGCCAACCGAAACTACCTTAACCGATACCTTCCCACCGCTGCCCCCCCAATCGTTCCAAAATACAGTGCACCGTCATGTTCCAGCGCATTCGCGATCTGCGAAAAGCAATTCGGAGATCCATCCTGAAGGTTCTCAACCACCTTACCTTCGGCATCTAATCCAAGCACAAATGAATAACTTGTCGGCGCCGGCTGCAACGACTTGGGAAGCCTCAACACTGCCTTTCTCAAAAAGGGATGCGGGAGCAGCCGATCCAACAACGCGTTACGCGGCGTAACCAACGCCAACCAGAATAGATCTCGACCGTTTGAAGATAGTCCGTCAGGGAAGCCCGGAAGATTTTCTATGAAAACCTCCGTGCTTCCTTTCTTTGGTCCATTGAGCCACACACGATGTAGTCGATAACGTCCAGTTTCACATACCAGCAGAAACGACTGGTCCGGACTGACCGCTACGCCGTTGGCAAAATGAAGATTGTCGAGTACTAACAGCGTCGTCTTTGTGTTTGGATTGTAGGAAAGCAGGCGGCCGTTCGGTTGATGCTCAATCAGATCAGCCTTGTAGTTTGTAAGGGGCCACTTTCGTGAAGCATCGGTGAAGTAGATGGTCCCATCAGCCGCAATATCGAGATCATTGGTGCACTGAAATGCGCTGCCGTCGATCGCCGTAGTCAACACTGAAACAACACCATCGGGTGAAACGGACAGCAGCCCTTTGATGGCATCTGCCACAATCAGATTTCCCGCGGCGTCGAAACCAAAGCCGAGCGGACGTCCTTGAGTGTCTGCAAAAGTTTCGATCCCGCTGCCATCGGGTTGCATTCGTACGATACGACCATCGTCCAAGCCAGCGTAGATCCTGTTCTGGGAATCGATCGCCACATCCTCGGGAGCAAAACCACCGGCGATTGGCAGCCGTTCAGTTGTCGAGAGTTTTGAGTTCTGCTGGAACTGGCCAGTCAAACCGGGCGCGGGTGGCGGGCTCCATGAACCGGGAGTAATCGCGACGGGCCAAAACAGCAGATAAGCGATGAGAATAAACAGACCTACAGCAACGAAAAGCAGCAGCTTACGTTTGGTCATTTAAGAAACTCCGACAGGTGTGAGTTGCAGATTTAATGAATGTTATTCGCTGTGACTGGCGTTGCACAAAAAATTCCCGATCGGGATTTGAAGATTCACGGTGTACCAGGAGGAACCGTTTTAACGGTTTCCCGAACAACCCCTGGCGCAACGTCTGAAAACCGTTGAAACGGCTTCTAAAAGCATCGTCCTGCAGCACCAGGCTGAAGCCCGTTGTGAATGAGAGGTGAGCCCACCACTCGCCCTTAAGACTGTTTGTGCAAAACCGGCGTTATCTTTCGCCACGCTCTTGCTCAACTTCTGTCTCGAGGGCGACAGTCAATCTCCGAACACCTGCCTGGTCCATCGGCTCGATCAATCTCAATGCTTCATCAAGCACTCGACGTTGATGTTCGGGAAAATCTGGTCTGCCCGCAACACTGCCGAGCTCGCCATTCCACAGCGCAGCGCGAGGAGCCCGCACCATTTCCACGATGTCCTTTAGTACTGCCACAGTCATCGTTGGTACGCCAGCCGATTCGATAGCCCTCGCCAGAAGTGAAATTGACTGATGGCACAGACGCGATGCGGGAATAAGTAGGGCAGCCTGGACCTCGTAACGCTTAACTCGCTCGATCAAACTCGGCACCATCTCTCCGACCAAACGAGCAGCATTGGGAATGTGACCTGTCAAACTCCAGAACACCGGATTGACCTGGCCGATAATTCCATTCGATTCAAACTCGAAGAGACGACTTAAAGGAACCTGAGAGTTGATGTCTCTCTCTACTGAGGAAGGATCGTAACCACGCGCAGCAAAGGCCAAATCTTCGGCTTCAATTTCGGAAGGTATCTCGCGAAAGGTGAAATCGCCGTCTGCAGTTGCAGTGTCAAATGGTTGTGTGCCCTTGATGTAGGCGCCTGCCGAAGAAATCAGCGCAAGATTCAGCATCGGCAACGCTCGCCGCGCGGGTAGAAAAGGCGCACGCCGATTTTTGACGAACGGATAACTGTCATCGATCTCTTTTTTGGCGCCCTGCTTCCAATCACCATAGCGCCGCTGCCACTCATCGAGGTTCTCGATTATCTCCACTGCAACATCCTTCAGATTTGGTTGGTAGTGCCGGAACGTGTTAGCAAAAGACCTGCAATCATTGCCGCAATCATAGCAACGGCCAGGGTCAGCACAGAATAACGGTGCAAGGCGGCAAAGGCTACTCGGCTGGGATCATCAATCGCGATCTGATCAATCGGCAACGACAACGCAGCTCGGATGGCGCGCATTCTGGCGGCAATTATCCAATGTCCAACTGCGCACAGCACGGTAACTATAACGAGGGCGGCGGTCTGGACGAAGAACGCCCAACGCTCGTATCGCAAACGACCCAGAAAAGTAAACACCAGACAAACCAGACCGATAACGACGCCGCTAACGTTGATTATCGAAAGGGATCTGTTGACGATAGCTCCGGCTATCTCGTTGGTGTTTGGAATCTGGTAAGCGCGCAAAACTGAGAATGCGGCAGGTGCGACCACGCCGCTAAAGAACACTGCCGCGCCCAGCCAGCAAGCAAGAAAGAGAAGAGCAATGCTCCTTAGTGTCATGGTTAGCTGTAGTCGTTGATCTCGGGCAACAAGCGGATGACCGGCAGTTCTATTTCAGGTTGGACCAACTCTCGTGGATCTGGAACGGTTGTCAACCAAGACAGCGCGCGATCAAGTTGTGCCTGGTAGTCAACGAGATCCAGAGACATGTAGATATTTGTTCCCAACCTGGTAAATTTCTCTTTGGCCATCTGATACATTCGGCGCGCGGCTCCGGGACGACCAATCTCCAGGTGATGAAAAGCAACTGCTGATTGAATCATCGCTTGCAGAAATAACTTTTCCTGCCAGCCGACAGGTCCCATCCACCGTTCTTCCCATGCATCGTGTGCGGCATGAAACTCCCCCGCATTGTAAAGATCGATTCCGGCAAGATACTCGAGCGGATACGCGGCGACATGGGCAGCCGTGTACGCTGTTTCGCTTTCAATCTCCGCTCCGAACTGGCCCAGTTCCATCACTAAGTTTCAACCTACCGCGTTACTAATCTCGAGGCGATCACCTTCGCAGCAGTGGCTGCTGCTCCCACGGCGCTGCTGATCGTGGGTGCCAGCGGATTTGAAACATCACCGACGGCAAAGACATTTTCCACACTGGTTTCCTGCTCAGCAGTCACCACGATGTAGCCCTTTTGGTCCAAATGCAACTGCTCGCCAATTAGTTCTGTGTTTGGCACGAGGCCAATCCGTATCAAAACTCCGCGAACGGCCAGTTGAAAGGGCTTGATCGCATCCTTGCGTCGTATTTCCACAGCCTCGACGTGGTCGTTGCCGAGGATCCTCGTGACAACCGACTCGGTAAAAACCGTGATGCAGTGATTAGTGTGAAGTTGTTCTACAAACTGCTGACGCGCCTTTAATGTTCGGCGCCGATGGACCAGAGTTACTGTCGGGCAGACTTTTGAAAGTATGATTGCATTCTCGACCGCTGCATCTCCTCCACCAATTACGCAAACGTCCTCTCCTTTGAACCGATCGTGATCTCTTGCGCCTGACTCAATAATTCCCTTGCCAATGAATTCTTTTTCGCCAGGAATTCCGAGCTCTCTTCGTCTAACGCCGCAGGCGATGATCATTGCAATCGATTGCAGCACTTCTCCGCTGGCGAGTGTCACTCGTTTCGCTTTCAAATCAACCTGGTCGACGCGTGCGCCGGTCCAAAGGTCGAAGTCTGCTGCGTCAATCTGTTTGGAGAATTGATTCAGAAACTCTTCGCCGTTTAAAAAGCTGCACGCCGGATAGTTGTTGATCGGGTTGTAGACTGAATGGAGTTGTCCGCCAACCTCATCGGCCTCTTCAATGACGAGCGTGTCGAGGCCGAGTTCGTCGCACCAAAGCGCAGCTGAAAGACCTGCCACGCCCGCGCCGATGATTACGACATCATGCATGGTTCAGCTGTTTCAACTCGAGGCACCCAGATTCACCGCCGCGAATACGTGGTCGCGAATTGCGCGGGCCACCACATCAGGAGTCAGGCGTGACGATGCCATAACGTCCTCGACACTGAGAAACTTCGCTGCTGAAGTCATCTCGCGGTTGTCAACTTTCCAAACGCCAGCAGAGCTCGTCTCGAGTTGATTGAGTTGATCGAGTACGGGTCCAAGATCTTTCCGCGCGATCTTTTGTCGCACAACTGTTTCAGCCCACGAGTAGTAAGGATAATCGATTCGGTAGGACCATCCGTCAGCAAGGGGAGTTGCGATCAGAAAAAGATGACCGCGTGCGTATCGCGAGATTGCCACCTGAGGTGCAACGTGCTCTTTCGGATCAAAGCCACTCGGGCTAAAAATCTCGGGCGCCAAAAGAACCAGCGAAAGTTGTCCGCAGCTCTGTTCGACCGACGACTTGCCCCTCTCAAAACTTTCTATTGCAGTGACGATTTGCTGCCAGCCCTCACGCCACAGCTCTTCATACGCTCCAATGTTGGTCAATAGATGTTGGACCGTGGGCAGCACGAGATCGTAGCAACGCGCATCATCGATCGTTCCTTCACCAGTGAGGTGCCGAGCGAGAGGGGAAACAGTGTCGCTGCTTCCTCCGGCCTGATCTGTGCCCTGAATAGTGATACTGATCTTCACACCATCTTCGTTGCGAAACTCTGAGAAGTCGCCAGTTTCCGCAGCCGCTATCAGGTTTTCGCGGTGGTCCAGCGCGCGCTCGCCCTGCAAGACAGTCCAGACGGAAAGGACGCCGTCCGTGTCGAAGTGGTTGTTGGTGACGAGCTCGATGCCTTTTGTGAAGTCTAGTTTTTTAGGCGAAGCGACGAGGTTAAGGGCGATTTCGGTGGAAGTATCAGCCTTGAGATCTAGAGGTGTCTCGTTTCCTTGCCAGTGCGAGAAATGGACGCTGTTGTCTACCGTGCCGTCAACGGAAAGTTTCGGCACGGCATCGAGCTCAGAATCGTAAAACTGGAATCTCATGGAGGATCCTTTCGTTTGGGGTTTGATTTAAAGTTTAGCGCACCCCGGGGGCGATTGCCGATAGGTCATTGCCGATAGGTCATTGCCAAATGCCGATTGCCGATTTCGCGTTAGTAGAAGACTCGTCGACGTTTGTTGGATGTACGAGGACCTGAATCTGGTCAGATCCTCGCACATAACGAAATTGGCAATCGGCAATCGGCAATGACCCGGATTCCCTACCTCGCTTGTTCTTACGCAGCCGCGCTGGCTAGAATGGCTCACGCAAGAACAGTTGGATCTGGAGGACAAGATGAATCAAGCGTCGATGCAACCGATGCCAGAGATTACCGCGACCGAACTCAAACAGCGTCTTGATAGTGGCGCAGACATTCAGATCGTTGACGTACGCGAACCCGAAGAGGTGACAATCGCGAGTATGCCAAACACGGTGCATATTCCGTTGAAAGAGGTGACCGCCCGGATGTCAGAGATTGATCCGAACCGGGAAACGGTAGTGCATTGCAAGGGTGGCGTTCGTAGTGCGATGGCGATTAACGCACTGAAGCAAGCGGGTTTCACCGGGAAACTGACGAATCTCAAGGGTGGCATCACAGCCTGGTCCAACGAGGTCGATCCCAGCGTGCCGAAGTATTAAGTCATTGCCGATTGTCGATTGCCGATTGATCTTCAACCGAGCGTATTGGTCAGACTCTCATGTAGGACAGTTGACTTCTCAGGTAAACGGCGATTCAAGGAAACGCGAAATCGGCAATCGGTAATCGGCAATATCTCAACCATCCATCGCTCTCGCTCGTCTAATCATTCCAGAAGATGTTGCTGACCACACTGGGACAACCAGTGATGAAGGCATTCTCGTCTGCCTTCAAAAGGTCTGACCCACTCTCCTCCTGAAAATCAGCAACGCAAAAACCAACATAGGAGGAGATGAAATGAAGTCAGGATTCTTTCAACTGTTTTTCGCAGCGACGATTCTCATTGCAGGGTTATCGGGTACAGCGAAAGCGCAGGAAACGCGCCGTTGTTACTTTGACCCCGCCGAATGCCGAGAGTTGCGCCGTGACCTGAGGGAGATACGTGGTGATCGAAGAGAAATTCGCTCTGATCATCGTGAGCTGAGGCAAGACCATCGCGAGCTTTGGTCAGACGTTAGAGAATTTCGTCGCGATCGACGATCAGGAGCTCCGAGATCAGAACTTCGTTCAGATAGACGTGAGATCCGGTTAGATCGGCGTGAGATATATGGCGATCGAAGAGAGCTGCGTCGTGACCGGCACGAGTTGCATAGAGACGTCCGCGAGTTTCGCCGCGACCGTCGCCACTTCCGATAAATACGTAGTCAAAAATTTTGGGTGGCCCTTTGTGGCCACCCATTCGTCTGATCTGAATACGCCTGAAGTAAGGAGCTTGTTAAATCGAAGGGCCAATTGGAAGACGAGGCAGGGCCACCTAGAATCCACCGTCCTTTTTTGTGATGCCTTCCAATTCGATGAACTTACTCACGTTGCTCACGATCATTCCCTCGATAACTTCCATTCGACACGCCAACGCTGGTCGATCTTTCTCCTGCGTCTGACCCGCCGTGTGGTACCACACCTGGCAGTTGGTGCAGTCGCCGTTCCAGCAGAAGTCTCCATACGAAATTGTATGTAGTGAAAGATACTGAAAGCAGCGCAAGAGTCGGTTCTTCTCGGGAACCTGGACCTGTTTGCCGAGCACCTCAATAGTTACGAGTTTTTCGTAGGGATCGAGGAGGTCGCTCTCGATGGGCATCGGAGTGTTTGATTCAACAGGTTGGTTCTTCATGTTCACCGCGAAGTATAGCTTTGATTTGAGAATTGCGGACCGCGGAATTGGAATTGGGATTTGGAATTTGGGAATCGGAAATTGGGATTTGGGATTTCGGAACTCGGATTTCGGATTTGGAAATTGGAATTTGGGATTTGGAATTTGGGATTTGGAATTTGGGA
>DATBMP010000035.1:0-7399 GCA_036554845.1 Pyrinomonadaceae bacterium | reverse complement strand
GTCAGCCAGATTCACAGTCACTTCGCGATCAAACCGACCAGGTCGCGTCAACGCCGAATCAAGTACGTCAGGTCTATTCGTTGAACCAATCACGACGATGTGGCTTGACTGATCAAAACCATCCATCTCGATCAAGAGTTGGTTCAAAGTTTGATCCTGATCGCTCGAGGCAGAATCGTTACTGCGTCCTCGTTGACGACCAAGGGCATCAATCTCATCAATGAAGATCACACAAGGTGCGAGTTTCCTCGCTTGGGTGAACAAACGGCGGACTCGCGCTGCGCCCACACCAGCGAACTTCTCCTGAAAACTCGAACCAGATACCGACAGAAACGGCACGCCGGCTTCGTTTGCCGCGGCCCGCGCCAATAACGTCTTTCCCGTACCAGGATGACCGGAAAGAAGGATGCCTCGCGGCGCTCGACCACCTAATCTTCCAAAGCTCTCGGGCGCGCGAAGAAACTCTATCGTCTCAGCCAACTCAGCCTTGGCTTCGTCAACTCCTGCCACTTCATTGAACGAGACATTCTGTTTGCCACTTACATCGACGAAGTTAGACCCGCCGACCCGAGCACTCGACGCAGCGTGTACTCGCCATCCCACCAAACCCATCAACATCAAGGTGAGAATAGGGATACCCCAGTTCAGCGTGGTTGCAAGCGTGCTTGGTGTAGAAGTGCGGAACTCAACCGGGACGCTCTTGGTCCTAAACATTTCGACCAACGCCTGTTGAGCTGCCTGATTCGTGACGGTGGCCCTCAGCATTGCTCCATCTTTTCCGGTAACGCTGAAGCTGTCGGCTTCAATGACGACTGAACTGGCGCCGGCGCCTTCTGCGATCTGATAGAGCTGCGAGTAGTTGATAACCTGAAACTGAACGCGTTGTCGCTGATAGATGACGACCGCGGCGGCAATGAGAACCAGTGCCAGCAGCGCGAAACCCACACCAAGGGTCAGTTTTTGGGAACGGAGGATGAGTCTAGAGTTACGGGTAGGCATGAGATCTCCAAAGACGGACGCCTCAACTCAGCTAAGCAGGGTACGATTCGGCGAGGCGCCGTTGATTTCCAAAGCGATAAGTTCAAAATGTCTAAGGTTTTACTGCGGTTTTTACTGCGACGGAGCCACGGGAAGGAGTAGACCGCACGCGGAGAACCGAGACAAGGCTTCAACCTGCGCTTGCCATTCAGCCGGGGGTGCAAGCGCGGTTCTCACTTTACCAATGCGGCGATGGATAAGTCCAACATAAAAACCTGGACGCTCACCTGTGATTAACCTGTGGAAAAAGTCTGGACTTCTTCTCAATGCCGTGTGCTCTGAATGAAAACATACCAACGACACAAATGAGGGCATGATTTCAGTACGTAAACAACAACCAAAGATCCGCATCAACCCCAGCAAGGAAGATTCGATGCGGTTTTTACGGCCTAATTTGCCTAAGGCCGTTACTTGGCATAGACGTTGCCGTTCAAGAGCACGATCAATCGAAGTAACCGTTTTGCACAAGTAGTGCACATAAGGAGGAAGCGCTCATGCTGTGGACGATTTTTGTGATTCTCTTGGTTTTGTGGCTGCTGGGCATGGTAAGCAGCTATACCGTCGGCGGGTTTATCCACGTACTGCTAGTGATAGCTTTGGTTGTTTTGTTAATCAATATCATCGGCGGACGCCGTACGACGATTTAGTTAGTAACACACACTGTTTTAAGCCCTGCTGGGCGCTCTTTACGGGATGATCCTCGACATCAGACCGTAAAGGGTGCCTCTATTTTTCCAGCTCAACATCTTTCGTCAACGGTTCGATAACTCGACCTATCGGATAAACGCCCAGGTAGGGGTCCCAGTAGTTTGACCTCTTGTAGAAGAACCGCAGGCGTTCGTTTGGACTTGCTGAAAACTGCGGATCACTAGCTAGCGTACTTTGAAACTCTGCCTGCAGCTGTGGGTCTTTCTTAATCATTTCTCGTGCAAGACTCTCTAGAATGTAGTGCTCTGCGTATTCCTTCTCCTCAAAAATCGCGCTGAAGAACCCCCATACCACCAGTGAATCGGGTGCCTCCGGTTCGAGCAAACTGATCGCTACTTTTGCCCGAGGTTGGTCCATCGGAACTACAACAGATCCAGCCGGAAAATTTCGACGCTCCCGGATTTTCTCTACCTTGAAGGTCGACAGAAATCGTCCTTCAAAAGGTGCGCTGGCCCACTTCACCTCAGTAAACTGATAACTCTCAACGTCAAGCTCGTGTGGTTCAAGCGTTTTCGCAAACCTGAGACCGTGATCGCGCAACCGCTGAATTACTTCGGACCATTGCCTTGGCACCACGTAGTAAAGCGGCGGCGCGACCGCGCGCGTCACGTGAAAATCGTCATACATCGGAACGGTTATATCGATGGGCTTGGTCCCATAGATCACCCGGTCACTGCTTGAGATGTCGCTCATCTCGACTCGTGACTCTAACGCCTTGACTTTGAAAGGGCGCGATCTATCAGACAACTGGTATCGAAGCGGAAACTGGTGATTGATGTCGTAGCGACTGCCGGACTGTACCGTTTGGTCATCAGCTTCGCGCGCGACTCGCAGAAGTTCTTCAGGATCGCGATTCACTTCTTCCAATGTGAGACGGAGGAATTCGTAAGTACCGAGCACCCTCGGGCGATAGTCCTTAAGCATGTGTGTCTCTATCAGTACTGCCGGACGATTTCTGAGAGGAACGTAGCCTGTAGAAAATCGCGGGCTGCCGTTGAAGTCCCGGCATCCTTTCTGTAAGTCACGATTGTCTATGAACTCGAGATACCACGAAATTACATGCCCGGCCTTCTCCGTCGCCGGCGCAACCTTTCCATCGATAACTTTTCTGGTCCAGGCTAGTACTGAGGGAGCGACGCCTTCGTGATGCTCGAAGTGATAAGTAATGATCGATCCGTAATCCGCACCGTCGGTTACGTGACAATCGATAAACAGATCAGGATCCCATTCATTCCAAAGACCGAGCCACGATCGCGTCTCGGGCGTATCAACCTTCATGTAGTCGCGGTTTAGGTTCTGGTTGGTAGTCGTTGCACGCCAACCCATCTCGTCTGGTCCTTTTTGATTGATCCGGTTGTAGGGACTCACACGTTCATGACCGTCAACGTTGTAAATAGGTATGAAGAGAACTACAACGCGGTTGAGTAGGTTCGGATGGATCTTTGTGATTGCGATGTCGCGCAGTAAGGCCAGTCCAGCATCTTTACCATCAGGTTCACCTGAATGAATACACGCTTGAATAAGCACCACTGCCTTGCCGGCGGACCGAGCCGCATCAGGAGTAAAGGCATCATCCCGAGCGGCGATCAGAAGCGGTAACTCACGGCCTTCGCCACTCTTACCAAAAGTTACAAACTTGATTAGTGGTGACGCTTCCGCAAGTCGCTTCGCATATTTGATTGTCTCGTGGTAGCGAGGTGTCTCGCGATAGCCGGTCTTCTCGGCATGCGTCTGCCACTCAGAAGAGATCTCGGGCCTGAGATTGTCTGACATGGTTTTCGGTTGAATTCAGTTTATTAGGAAGTGCTTAGTCGACCACGATCAAGCGTCGGTAAATTCGTTTTCGCAGGATCGACACTTCGTGCGGCGCCTGGCATTAAGAGTGCCGCAGGCGCCGCAACGTATGTACATAGTGTTAGCGAACCAATGAGTAATGAACGCGCTGAGGCCGAGTATGGCCACGACAATTACTAGATTCAGCAGCAGTTCCCTCACCCTGTCGCTCTAGTTACCTTTGTTGTTGATGCCTCGCAACGCTTCTGATATTCGAGACCACGCTGATAGCCCAGTCGAAACGCTTCGTCAGTTCCGGCGTCAGCAAAAAACTCTTGTAAGTCTGGAGCCGCGGCCTCGAAGCTTTTTCCGCGAAATTTGGCATTCAACGCTGCTTCAAAACCACGTCGATAGCTTACCTCATCGGTATGAAACTCCCTACCTTGAGCTCGACAGTATTCCTCTTCAGAATCGCGCAGTCCGAGCCACCAATCTTCCCGAGCAGCATCGATTGACTCTGCCCCGTTTCTGGCGAAGGCGCTTCGGACTTGATCTGCCAGGTCGTCATCGGAAGGAAAGGCAACGACTACAGATCTTCCTCTTCGCAAAGCCTCTTCGTAAATGAAAAGTTCATCATGAGGAAGCCCTTCATCCAATCCTTCTTCAGCAACGTCTCCTAGTGCCGCGCCTGTCGCTGCACCACCAATTCCCAAAACCGCTGCACCCAGTATTCCAGCAGCCATTACTGGTCCAACACCGGGAACAAGCAAACTCGCCGCGGCAGCACCCAATGTTGCTCCACTTGCTGCGCCAAGAGCACCACCAACCGTTCCACCCAGGGCGGCACCAATTCCGGTTGACTCAGCATCGGTGGTTCTTATCGCGGCTTCAGCCTCCTCGGATGTGGTATGTGGAGTTAAGAGCACAATCCGTTTCTCTGGTACAAGAGTTCTAATCTCACCGGCAGCCTTGGCTCCGCTCTCGCGTGTCGAAAAAATTCCGGCAACTGATTCCATGCTGAATTCTCCTCTCCCTATTCTCGTCCAACATTTCACTCAACTTGTACGCCGCGCGTGATAGACCAGCAAGGTAAAGTGGCTACCGACACAAATCGTTGAGGAATTCTAAAGAGGTATGTTAGAGTCGGGATGATCCAATTTTGAGACGAAGGAGTCGGATCTTGTACGACATTGTGGAAAAAGAGTGGCCGATGTCGGTGGGCGACGGTAAAGCTACGCGCAAAAAGAAGCCGCGCATCCTGGCCATTACAACGGACTGCTGCACCGGTTGTTCCGGCTCTCCTGCATGCATCGAGTACTGTCCGATTGAAGGGTGTATGTTCTGGATCACCGATGAGGATCATCCGCCGTTTGGACGAATCGAGGTCGATCCTTATCTGTGCATCGGTTGTCAGAAGTGCACCAGCAAGGGACCTGATGGTGCTTTTCTGGATGGGTGTCCATGGGATGCTATCGAAATGGTTCCAACAGAAGATTGGGAAGCAGTGCATGGAATTTCACTTCCTGATGCACCACCAGTTCCCCCCAGCTGATTCTTTGTAAAACGTCATTGTCTGGTGCGGCTCTGAATCGATTTTATGGTCAGGGCCGCTTGTTCTTTTATGCGATCAGTTACGTGAGTGTTCAGCAAATAATCCTCTATCCCTTTCAAGTCATCCTGCTCGCCAACTAAAGCCAGTCCACGAAGCGCTTCCCAGACGCTTGTTTCATCCGAAAAGATCGTAAGCAGAGGTTCACCCTGAGCGACGTGTGCATTGCTCTGGACCATGATCGTGCCAATCCTTCCGGGAACGGGTGCACGCAGATCGACAATCTCCTGGTTGTTTCCCTGCAGTCGCGCCAGCAGAGCACCCCGAGAAATCTCTGAACCCGATTTCAGACTACTGTGGAGCGTTCCTTCCAATGGTGCCCGCAGCTGATAAGGCAATAAAACCGATCTCAATTCCTCTCGTCCTATGGGATCGCCAAATCTGACTAAAGCCAACGCTGCATTGCGTCTGACTATTGGTTCCTGATCATTTAAGAGTTTAGTAAGCGCCGAATGAAACTCCGCGGATTTATTGTCAAATCCCATCAACCAGGCAACAGTCAGACGAAGCTCTGTTTCGGGGTTGTTAGTTAGCTCGACGAGCTGTGGATACCATTTCCTGGTGCTTTGATCGCCGTTCTCGATACGTTGTTGAATCTGGACCAGCGCGTGTTGCACTTTTCGCGGGTGTTGATAATCCACCAGATAGGTTCCGATGTCTTCGTCAGAGAGTTGGCGGCCGAACCAGGTGAAGTACCAGGTCAGCAACGCGCCGATGACAAAAAGAATTGCGACGACGAGGATGGGCCATGAGGAGCGCCCACGTTTGAGCGGTGGAGAAACGACCTTAACCGCAGGGTCATTGCCATTACTTTGTGTCTTCTGGTCGGTGGGATTATCAGTCATGTACTGCTAAATCGGTTCAACGCGAAGGATAGATCTGATAAAGCATCAAATAGACAAACACGCCAGTGACGGAAACGTACAGCCACAAAGGTAAAGTTATGCGTGCGATCCGTTTATGCCTCACAAAGTCTCCTTTGGCAGCTCGGTAGACCGTCATGACAACCAAAGGGACAATAACGATCGCGAGCACAGTGTGACTCAGAAGCACGGCGAGGTAAAACGTTCGAACCGGTCCTGATCCGGGGAATCTTGTGGAGCCGTGAAAATAGTGAAATGTCAGATACGAAGTGAGGAAAAGAATTGAAGTACCGAGGGCAGCAAGCTGACAGTTGCGGTGGGCATTGATTCTTCCGAGCCTGATAAATCGGTAGCCCGAAATCAAGAGGACTGCACTGGTTGTATTGAGTATCGCGTTTAAGTGCGGAAGAAACTGGGTGTATTCAAACATTCGATGCTTAAGGGATCATCTTCAAGGCTGCTAACGGTCCACCCGCTGCGAGGTGTTGCTGACTTTAATTACCATTCTAAGCATCTGATCGACGAGCCCCACGTATAGCATCTCGTCCCTTTTCTGTCAGCGAGAAGAAGTCGTTCATCTCTGCCTGAAGCAGACCATCCTTCACCAACTGTTCGACAATGTCGAAGACCCTTGTTCGGGCTTCAGGATCGTTTCCGCCAGCCTCAAACAGGGTGTGCAGATCGAGCTCTTCCTTCTTCCAATCATCAAAGCTCTGCAAAACTTTTTTGGTTAGTTCGTCCACGGTAGGAGAATTCGACTAGCTATTCCTTGGTGTGTGCCCGCTGCATTCCGGCAACCATTGACCTAACATCGGGGGGAACTGCACGACCTTTCGCGTCGAGTAATGGGGGAGATGAATCTTTGACCTGCTCAGCCTTCTGCTTTCCCAATCGCTTCGCAAACGGGATTGGCAAACGGCCTTCGTCCTTCATCTGCAGCACGGGAATAAAAGCGAAAACCAGCGCCATTACTAAACAGACTGTGGTGATAAAGAGATTGTCGGTGGTCAGAAACTGGCCCGAGAACAAGGCGTTCAAAACGGCCATGGCTACGAAAAGGAATGCGGCAACAAAACATAGAAGACTTAAAAATCTCTCCTCGTTTTTCATAACATTCGACATAGCTCTTACTTGAGCCACTCTACAATCACTCCTTCGTCAATGTTTGGCTTTGCCTGCCGGTTTCGGTCGTTCGGACATCTCTTCATAACCACATCGTTCGCATTGCCAGATCGGAAACACTGCGTTCGGGTCGCTGGTACTTTGGTAGACCGCACGATCTGACGGAATGATCTTGCCACCACAACGCGGACAAAAGCGCCCCCGGGTGGTGCGGGTTTCGACGTCAATCGCGAGTGGGTTGTCTTGTGACATTAGCGATCGGTTTCTGTTTCCTGGTCATCGCGTT
>DATBMP010000520.1:0-4601 GCA_036554845.1 Pyrinomonadaceae bacterium | reverse complement strand
GAGACATGGTGCCGCGACCGAGAAAACTATGAACGATGACAGCCCAGACGCAGCTCAGGGTGTTGCCAACGCAGAAGTAACCGAGAGTAGCAGTAGAAAGGCTACTCGAACTCGTCGGCAACCTCGACAAGAGGGCTCAGTAAACATGGACGAGTTGCGCGAACTGATCGCGCTTATTCGCGAAAACGGTCTAGCCGAATTTGAACTTGAACAACACGGTTTCCGGGTTCGACTACGTCGCGAAGAGACTTACCGTCGTGACGAAACAGGAGTGGAGTTGAATTCGACTCCTCTTGAATTGCCTCAGGCACGTCCCGTCGTGAGAAACCCGGGTGTAGCTGGCGCCGCAGCTGCTTCGCTGCCGGCCCATCCCGGAGCGCAAGCTGAAACCGCCGCTTCGGAAGATCAAGATCTCCACATCATCACGTCGCCTATCGTCGGCACTTTTTATCGAGCACCGTCTCCAACCGCTGAATCGTTTGTAAAGATCGGCAGCAACGTTGAGCCCGAAACAGTGGTTTGCATTATCGAGGCGATGAAGTTGATGAATGAGATTCAAGCTGAGACCACCGGCGAGGTCGCTAAGATTTATGTCGAGAACGGTCAGCCGGTTGAATATGGCCAACCTCTATTTGGTCTCAAGAAATAAACTCGGAATTTGATGACGTCCAATTCCCAAGGCCGCCTGGGTCCACACGGAATTGGACGTTAGATTTTGGACCATCGCAATGAAGCCAACCGCACGCAAGTTTAAGAAGATTCTGATCGCGAATCGCGGCGAGATTGCGTGTCGGATTATCTGGACTTGCAAGGAGATGGGAATTAAGACCGTCGCTGTGCACAGCGACGTGGATCGTGATTCGTTGCATGTTCGTTTTGCTGATGAAGCCGCCTGCATTGGTCCCGCACCGTCAGCGCAAAGCTATCTGAACATTCCAGCGATCATCAGCACTGCCGAGATCTTCAACGTCGATGCGATTCATCCTGGATATGGCTTTCTGGCTGAGTCGTCCTATTTCGCGGAGATCTGCGAAGCCTGCAACATCAAGTTTGTTGGGCCACCTGCTGAGACCATTCGTCTGATGGGCGATAAGGTGGAAGGACGCCGTGCAATGAAAGCTGCGGGCGTGCCAATTCTTCCCGGCAGCCCTGATCCAATCGAGTCAGAGGCAGAGGCCCTTAAACTAGCACGCGAGATCGGCTTCCCTGTGATTGTGAAGGCAGCAGCAGGCGGCGGTGGACGTGGAATGCGCATCGTCCGAAGTGAAGACGAGCTTGGTCCAGCTCTCGAGACAGCGTCGACTGAAGCCGCGGCAGCATTTAAGGACGGAAGCGTTTATATCGAGAAGTATCTCGAACAACCTCGCCACATCGAGATTCAGGTCCTGGCTGACGAGTACGGAGACTGTATTTATCTGGGTGAACGCGAGTGCTCAATTCAACGCCGACATCAGAAGCTTTTAGAGGAAGCTCCCTCACCAGTTCTATCGCCCGAGTTACGCAAGCAGATGGGCGAAACAGCAGTGGCGGCCTGTAAGAAATTGGGATATGCGAGCGCAGGAACGTTCGAGTTCCTCCTGGATAAGAACAATCAGTTCTACTTCATGGAGATGAATACGCGCATCCAGGTAGAACATCCGGTTACGGAGATGGTCACGCTTGCGGACATTGTGAGAAATCAGATCCGCATCGCTGAAGGAGAGCCTCTCGGTTACTCGCAAGATGATCTGTTAATCGTGGGGCACGCAATCGAGTGCCGAATTAACGCTGAGAACCCGGAAACCTTTACCCCGTCACCGGGATTGATTACCGCGTTCAATCTTCCTGGAGGGCCCGGAGTACGTGTGGATACATTCGTCTATTCTGGTTATCGAGTGACTCCGTTTTACGACTCGATGATTGCCAAAGTGATAGTTCATGCGCGCACTCGCGAGTTGGCCATCGCCCGCATGAAACGGGCGCTGGAAGCCATGGTGATTGAAGGGATCAAGACGACGATACCGCTGCACCTAAAGATCATGGATGATCCGAAGTACCGCGCGGGTGAGATCTCGACAGATTTCATGGACTATTTCCTGGCTCAAAATGGGAATAAAAAGGCCAGAAATCAGAATGGCGTGGTCGCGATTGCGGGGTAGGTATGGCCGGTTGCCGTTTACTACTCAGATGCCTATAATAAACGACTTTTCTGCGGCGAATTTTCTCGCCTGAGGGGATACGAACGATGCCATACGCAATTATCCGAACTGGTGGAAAGCAGTTCTTCGTTGAAGAGGGAAACACTTTACGCGTTCCTTCCATCGCGGAAGAAGCGGGCAAGTCCATTGAAATCAGCGCACTCATGGCCGCTCCGAACGGTGCCCCTGTTGTCGGTGATGCCAAGGTTTCGGCCACGATTGTTGACCATGGCCGTGGGGCCAAGGTCGTCGTGTTTAAGAAAAAGCGCCGCAAGCACTATAAGCGAAAGCAAGGTCATCGACAGGGCTTTACAACAATCAGAATTGATTCAATTGGATAGGGTTTTAGAGTTAAGTATCCGAGGTTAAGACAATGGCACATAAAAAAGGAGTCGGCTCATCTCGCAACGGACGCGACTCGCAGTCGCAGAGACTGGGGCTCAAGAAGTTCGGTGGTGAACACGTTCTCGGTGGCAACATTCTGGCGCGTCAACGCGGCACAAAGTGGAAACCAGGAAAGAACGTTGGCCGAGGCAAGGATGACACGCTCTTCGCTTTGATCGAGGGCGTGGTGAAGTTTGAAGACAAAGGACGCACCGGCAAGTTCATTAGCGTTTACCCCCAGGAGCAGGCGCCTTCGTCATAGCTTTGGAATATACAGTCTCATAACGCGACGCCAGGCGCTGGTGAATTTCGAGCGACAGGCGTCGCTTTCGCTTTCAGTTTCGGATTAGATGTTTATCGATCGCGCCAAGATTCGCATTCAAGGTGGACACGGAGGTAACGGTGTTACGGCCTTTCGCCGCGAAAAGTTTGTCCCGCGTGGTGGTCCATCGGGTGGAGATGGCGGTCGCGGTGGCGATGTTTGGATAGTTGCGGACCAATCCCTAAACACTCTCCTGCATCTTCGTTACAACCCGATTCATATCGCCGGTCGCGGACTACATGGAGAAGGTTCAAAGCGCTCAGGTCACAATGGGGAAGACATTGAAGTTAAGGTGCCGCTAGGTACACAGATCTTTGACGCATCAACAGGCGAGTTGCTGACAGATCTCGCAACAGACAACGCGCGCTGGCTGGCTGCTAAGGGTGGACGAGGCGGCTTTGGCAATGCACATTTCACAACTTCGACCAATCGAGCACCCCGTTATCACCAGGAAGGTAGTGAAGGTGAAGAGCGGGAACTGCAACTGGAGTTAAAACTGCTCGCAGATGTAGGGCTGGTGGGCTTTCCCAACGCAGGTAAATCGACATTTATTTCAACTGTCTCAGCGGCGAAACCGAAGATCGCGGATTATCCGTTTACAACCCTGGAGCCGAACCTCGGAGTCGTCGATATGGGCGACTTCCAAACATTCGTTCTCGCTGATATCCCGGGCCTGATTGAGGGAGCGCATCAAGGCGCCGGTTTGGGTGATCGTTTTCTCAGGCACATTGAACGCACGAAGCTCCTTTTGCATCTGGTTGATGTTTCAGACGCGTCGGGACGCGAACCAGTCAGTGACTACGAGACTGTGAACGGTGAACTAAGTGCCTACAATTCTGAGCTCGCGGCCCGGCCGCAATTTGTTGTGGCCACCAAGATCGACGCGTTACAGCAACCCGATCGATTGAGATCTTTGGAACAGCAGGCAAAAGCTGACCGAAAACCTTTTTATGCGGTCTCTTCAGTAACCGGCGAGGGTGTTCGCGAGTTGGTGAATGCTGTAGCCGCGAGGTTGCGCGAAATCAATCAATCGTCTCGGGACCGTTTGGATACGGTTGAGCTGGCGTTGTAAGGCCGCCAACCAACAAAGTCGTGATGCGCGGACAAAGGCGGATTGCAATTTATGGCGGCTCCTTCGATCCGGTGCATCTGGGACATCTTGCGGTAGCCACAGAGACGTTACAGCTATTTGAGATCGATCGACTGCTGTTTTTGCCGGCGCGACAAGCACCACACAAGCTCGAGCGTGAAGTAACCGCCCCTTTGCATCGATACGCGATGTTGGCCCTGGCGACGCAACATCAACAGCAGATGCTTGTTTCTACTTATGAGCTGGCACTGCCTGAGCGGTGCTACACAGTAGACACGTTGGCCCATTTCAAAACTGAAATGGGAGAGACGACTGAGCAGTTTTTTATCATGGGCGCAGACTCATGGTCCGAGATCACGACGTGGCGCGAGTGGCAGAAGGTTTTGAACATGACAAACCATATCGTGGTCACTCGACCGGGTTACGAGGTCAAAGTTGATCAGGTCGGGGAACTGACAAGTCAGGTTGTTGATGTTAGAGGCTGGACCACGCTTCAGGTTTCGCAAGCGTTGAGTGAATCGAACAGTCCTAAGATCTACATCACGGATGTGGCCATGGTGGACGTTTCAGCGACTGAGATTAGAAATGCCGCACGACTCGGAAGGGATGAGAAGCTAGCAACGATGGT
>DATBMP010000094.1:0-8316 GCA_036554845.1 Pyrinomonadaceae bacterium | reverse complement strand
CACCACCATCGCCGGCACTCCCACCTGCCGCGCCAACAGGATGTGCTCCCGCGTCTGCGGCATTGGTCCGTCCGTCGCCGCCACTACCAGGATCGCTCCGTCCATCTGCGCCGCCCCCGTGATCATGTTCTTCACGTAGTCTGCGTGACCAGGACAATCCACGTGCGCATAGTGCCGGTTCGCCGTCTCGTACTCTACGTGCGCCGTCGCGATCGTGATCCCTCGCGCTTTCTCCTCCGGCGCCTTGTCGATCTGATCAAACGCCACAAATTGCACCTTCGGATTGTGCTTCGCCAACACCTTCGTGATCGCCGCCGTCAACGTCGTCTTCCCGTGGTCCACGTGCCCGATCGTCCCGATGTTCACGTGCGGTTTTGAACGGTCGAATTTTTCCTTAGACATCTCTTTATCCTCAAAATAAGGGCGGGCATTGGCTTGCCCGCCTCTGAATAAACTACTTCGCCACTCCCTGAACCTTGGCGATGACTTCCTCGGCAATGTTCTTCGGCGCCTGCTCGTAACGCTCAAAGTGCATCGTGGAAGTCGCGCGACCCTGTGTCGCCGAGCGCAGATCGGTTGTGTAACCAAACATCTCGGACAAGGGCACAAAAGCTGTAATAACTTGTGCGCCACCAACACGAGGCTCCATGCTTTCGATTCTGCCGCGGCGAGAATTCAGATCGCCATTAACTGCACCGGTGTAGTCGTTTGGTGTAACGACCTCAACGCGCATGATCGGCTCGAGCAACACTGGCTTGGCCTTCTTAACCGCATCCTGAAAAGCCAGCGAGCCCGCGATGTGGAATGAGCGCTCGTCGGAATCCACCTCGTGATATGAACCGAACACGAGACGGACCTTTATATCCACCAGTTCATAACCGGCAAGAAATCCACGCTCCATCGCGTCACGAATTCCCTGCTCTACCGGCTTGATGTACTCCCTCGGAATCGCACCGCCAGTGATCTGATTCTCGAAAACAAACCCTTCACCCGGTGCCGGCTCGATCTCGATCTCAACGTGACCGTATTGACCGCGACCACCAGTCTGCTTCTTATAGACCTCTTTACCTGCGGCCGGCTGGGTGATGGTCTCGCGATAAGCGACCTGAGGCTTACCAACATTCGCCTCAACACCAAACTCGCGCTTCATTCGGTCCACGATGATCTCAAGGTGCAGCTCACCCATACCGGCAATGATCGTCTGACCGGTCTCGTGGTCCGTAGAAACATTGAATGAAGGATCTTCCTGGGCCAAGCGATTGAGCGCAATACCCAATTTGTCCTGGTCCTGACGAGTCTTTGGCTCAACTGCGACTCGGATAACCGGAGCCGGGAACTCCATTGCTTCAAGCACGATCGGCTTGTTGTCATCACAGACTGTGTCGCCCGTAGTGACCTGCTTCATACCGCCAATCGCGATAATCTCGCCGGCACTCGCCTCATCAATGTCCTCGCGCTTGTTTGCGTGCATACGCATCAAGCGACCCACACGTTCTTTCACATCCTTGATCGGATTGTACGCGTAGGATCCGGCCTTGATCGTCCCGCTATAGATCCTGACGAATGAGAGTTGGCCCAGGTGCTTGTCGGCCATGATCTTGAAGACCAAACCTGAGAAGGGCGCACTCGCATCTGGCGGTCTTGCCTCAACCTGACTCGTCTTTGGATTCATGCCTTCGACTGGAGGAATATCCAACGGCGAAGGAAGGTAATCCACAACTGCATCAAGCAACGTTTGCACGCCCTTGTTTTTGAATGCAGAACCAGTAACGACAGGCACCAACTTCAAGGCAATCGTGCCTTGACGCAGCGCATTGCGAATCTCGGTCTCACTAATCGTTTCGCCCTCGATGTACTTGTGCATCAAGCCGTCGTCAACACTAGCGACTGCTTCGATCAGTTTCTCGCGGGCCGCTGCAGCCGCGTCCTTCATGTCTTCCGGAATCTCAACCGTCTCATACTCGGAGCCCTTGCTCTCGTCATTCCAGACGAGGGCCTTCATCGCGATCAGATCAATGACGCCTTTAAACTGATCTTCGATACCAATCGGGATCTGTAAGGCCACAGGGTTTGCACCCAGGCGAGTGATAATCGACTCGAACGAGCGGTCGAATGAGGCGCCAGCGCGATCCAGTTTGTTGATGAAACAGATTCGGGGGACGCCATACTTGTCAGCTTGACGCCAAACCGTTTCCGACTGTGGTTCTACTCCGGCAACGCCGTCGAACACTGCTACTGCGCCATCGAGCACTCGTAACGAACGTTCAACTTCCATTGTGAAGTCGACGTGACCCGGCGTGTCGATAATGTTGATGCGGTAGTCCTGACCATTTCGCTCCCAGAAACAGGTAGTGGCTGCGCTGGTAATGGTGATACCGCGTTCCTGCTCCTGCTCCATCCAGTCCATGGTCGCCGTGCCCTCGTGCACCTCACCGATCTTGTGGGTGATACCGGTGTAGTAAAGGACACGTTCCGTGGTGGTCGTCTTGCCGGCATCGATGTGGGCCATGATGCCGATATTCCTAAACTTTCTTAGATCGTGCTTAGCCATAACGAAATCCGTAAATCGTAAATGGTGAATCGTAAATGGTGGTTGCTATTTACCACCCACTATTCACATTCACGGTTGGTCTAAAACTTGTAATGGGCGAACGCCTTGTTCGCATCGGCCATGCGATGGGTATCTTCCTTCTTCTTGACTGAATTACCGCGATTGTTCGCTGCGTCAAGAATCTCGCCCGCCAACCTGTCGGTCATGGTTTTCTCACCGCGACCGCGTGCGTAAGAAACGATCCAACGGATCGCCAATGCTCCGCGTCGTTCCTGATGCACTTCAATCGGGACCTGGTAAGTGGAACCACCCACGCGCCGCGACTTAACTTCCACAGTAGGCTTAACGTTGTCGATAGCTCGCTTGAAAACCTTCAAGGGCTCTTCGCCCGTTTTCTCGCCTACCTGCTGCATCGCGCCGTAAAAGATACTTTCGGCAACCGACTTCTTCCCTTGCCACATGACACCGTTAATGAACTTGGTGACTAGCGGGCTGTTATAAATAGGATCGGGAAGTACTTCGCGTCTTTCTGCAACTCTTCTTCTTGGCATGTCGATTAGTTTCCAGCGGTTGTTTACTTACCAGCACTTGCCTTTGGCCGTTTAGCACCATACTTGGAGCGACCTTGTTTGCGATCGGCCACACCCACGGAGTCGAGCGTTCCCCGAATCACGTGGTACCGCACTCCCGGAAGATCCTTCACACGTCCTCCACGGATGAGCACGATCGAGTGCTCCTGAAGGTTATGGCCAACGCCTGGGATGTACGTGGTTACTTCGATCCCATTGGTCAACCGGACGCGCGCAACCTTTCTGAGCGCCGAGTTTGGTTTCTTGGGTGTTTGTGTATAAACACGAGTGCAAACCCCACGCTTTTGCGGTGAGCTCTGAAGCGCCGGGCTGGCAGTCTTGTACTTGACCTTCTGGCGCCCCTTGCGAACAAGTTGGTTAATTGTTGGCACTGCTGTCTTCCTCTTCCCTCTGCGGCCTTGCGGATTGCAAAGCGCAAAAGGGCTTTGCCTGCCTCTTTCCGGAACCTGTCCGGCAGTCAGCGCAGGTGGCTGCCCTGTTTAATAATTTGGATGATAGGGATGTTCTGACTTCGCCTGGCGGGTGTGGATTATGGCTTCCCTCAAGCCGAAACTTTTCTGTGGCGTGCATTAGGGACGAAGAAGACCCTGCTTGGGCCCTCGGACGCGCGCATGCGTTGGAACAATGGTCTAAACCACTGCGACGCGTGCACCTTACGCCACAATAATTGTCAAAACGACTGGGAACTTCCAGCCGGGCAACGCCTCCACACCGACAGAACCAACCGGACGTTGCACTGTTTGCTCAGACTGTTCAGTCCGAAACGGGAGACTATAAGGATCAGTACGTAGACTGTCAAGCGACGAGGGTTTCGGGTAGTGCTCCGTTAGTGCTAACGGAGCACTACCGGGTTTCGTCGCCTCTTCAAACGCCTCAGACAAGCCAATTCCACGCGTACCAGACTCCGACTCCAGTGGCGACCAGAAGACAGATCAAGATCAAAGCAAGCCCGATCATGACTAACTTGAACTTCCGATAGCGGCTTTTGTCAGGCGGAGCAAGTGAACCCTGCGGGAAATATGGTGGCGGTGTGTAAGTGGCCATTCTTGTTACTTTCGGTTCTAAGGTGTTCTGGTACTAACGGGCTTGTTTGAGCTTTCGCCCGTTCCCGTCTCCTGCTGCTTCTTCAGCTCTTCTTCCTTCTTCTTCTTGGCCAAATCTTCCTGATGCTTTCTTCCTGCGCGGATGCGTTTGATTCCTTCGCGAGCTTCGGCAAGTTCGTCTTCTGCCCTGTAGTTTTCGGGATCGAGCTCAAGCGACTTCTCGAAAGCCGCGGCAGCTTCGTCGTATTGGGCCAAGCGACTCAACGCCAGACCTAAGTCGTAATAGATGTCAGCATCGTCCTCTTTGAAGCGGACCGCTGCTCGGTACTCCCGAACTGCTTCCGCATAAAGATTGAGTCCAAAGTACGACTGGGCCAGGTTGTAATGTGCTTCGGCGTTACTATCATTCTCTTCGTTCGCAAAAAACTTTTTATAGCTTTCGACGGCCTTCTTGTATGAATCGTCGGACTCTTGCTCCATCCCCATAGCGTCGTAAGTCAATCCGAGACGAAAGTGCGCTTCAGCCAAATCCGGATCAAGCTTGAGTGCTTGTTGAAAGGATTCAACTGCCTTGTCGTCCCGATCGTCACGATAAAATTCTTTGCCACGTTCCAAAAGGACCCGCGCTTCAGTGGCACTATCAACGGCAACACCTTGCGCTGCAGATTCTGAATTTGAACTGTTGACGGCAGTCCTGCGCCAACAACCAAGTTGCGCAGTGACCAGAACAAGCAGAACAACAAAGACGAATTGCTTCATTTCGTGTTAGGTTTAGTAACTTGTCGGAGATGACGATCTAATTCGATTTCATGAGTCCAGTCAAACGAGGCCGCCATGGACCATGAAAGCCATTCGTGTTGGTAAACACGGTTGGCATTTGTCAGTCCTACTTTGTCGTGGAAAGAACGCAGCATTCCCTCTTTCCCTCAGGTAACAGGCCTTTTTGAATTGAGCACTCGTAAACGCTTAGGCGTGCGAGTTTTCCTCCCCCAGGAGAGTCGAAACATGCTTAGTCACTGCCCCAGGCTCCTCACCGCACTCGGACTTTCGATCCTTATCGTTGGATTCACCCTCGTAACTACTCAAGCACAGGTGAAGAAGGTTAAGGAGACGCTCAGCTACGCTGCGCCAACGCTCAATCTGGTAGCCGAACCAAATGTTATTACAGTCTGCGATGCGACTAACGCTCTGGTCCAGTTGAATGCCAAGGCTTCCTCTTCAGATAGCAACGCGATTCGGTATTCCTGGCGAACGAATGGCGGAAGAATTGAAGGTAGTGGTGAAACGGTTACATGGAATCTCGCGGGTCTGGCGCCTGGCTACTATCGAGCCTTCATCGAGATCGAGACCGGTACTGGGGAGGAGTTATGCCAGGCCTTTTCGTCAACAACCGTTCTGGTGAATCGATGTCCACCACCCGCTCCGGTCTGCCCCCAAGTCGCGATTTCATGCCCCGACACTCCCGGCGTGGGCCAACCACTCGAATTCTCTGCTTCGGTCACTGGTGGCTCAACAGATCAGCGCGTTTACAACTGGACCGTCAGCGGAGGGACAATCATTTCCGGTCAGGGAACTGATCGCATTCGAATAGATACAAAAGGGCTAGCCGGGGCAACAATTCGGGCCAGCCTGTCGATGGGTGGCTTGCCGTTGGATTGCTCTGCAACGTGCGAGGTGCACCTTCCCGTTCCCATCGAACCAAGTAAGTTTGATGAGTTTCCCGACATCGCCCGCAACGATGAAAAAGCTCGTCTGGACAACTACGCCATCGAATTGCACAACGATCCGACGGCAACGGCTTATGTGATTGTCTTTCCTGGATCAAAGGGTCGCGCTGGTGAGGTTCAGCAGCACACAAAGAGGGTTGTTGAATATATGGTCGCGTCTCGCGGTATCGACGAACGACGCATCGTTACAAAGGTGGGTCCTGCAAGACCGGATTTGATGGTTGAGCTATGGATTTGCCCGCAAGGTTGTAAACCGCCGTCTCCTATTCGTTAGCTCAATAGACTCCTTCAAATTTTTCCCGGCGAGACTCTTAACAAGGACCTTCGCCGTTTCGGTTATTACGCTGGTAATTCTCGTCGCACCTCGCGCGCGCTTTTATCTTCTCTCAGTCCTTGAAATGACGGATGACGAATTGACCCGTCCTCAGTCCACTCCGAAAATTCAACCTCTGCCACAAGTTTGGGATCGGTCCAGACTGCGCCGCGCAGGCCCGGATCCTTCGGTAAGGTTTCGAACGGCGAAGTTGCTCGGGCGATTTTGTCGAGCTGTTTCTGCAGATCGAGTCGCTGCTTGATCGTAAATCCAGTGCCCACGCGACCAGCGCAGACAAGTTTGCCCATGTCATACACACCAAGCACCAGCGCGCCGAATCCGGGAAAGCCTTTCTTTGACGGGACGTAACCAGCGATCACAAACTCTTGTCGTTGATTACATTTCACCTTGAGCCAGTTTCGCGTACGGGTAGACTCGTAATATGAATCAGCGAGCTTGGAAACAATTCCTTCAACACCGAACTTGCAAGCCTGATTAAAGAACGCCTTGCCATTCGCCTCCACATGATCGCTATAACGAAGTGAACTTGATTCGCTCACCTTCGTAAACAACTGACTCAAGACAGCCTTGCGGACCCTAAGAGTTGATCTCGTAAGGTCAAAACCATCCAGATAAATGACATCGAAGATTTGGTACAGCAAACTTGTACTACCGGTCTTGATTGATTGCTGTAGCTTCTGAAAACTCGGGCGTCCTTTAGCATCGACTGCGACAATCTCGCCATCAAGAATTGCTGAAGTCGCAGGAAAAGACTTCACAGCCTTCACGACACCAGGGAACTTGCCTGTCCAATCCTTTCGGTTGCGACTCCACAGAACCACCTTTCCTTTGTTCAGATGGGCCAGCATCCGGTAACCATCGAATTTCAGTTCGTGGAACCACTGGTTACCGTCTGGCGGAGTTCTCTCCAACGTAGCTAATTGGGGCGCCACAAAGTCAGGCAGTGGCTTACGTCGCGCCCCGGGAATCTTCGTCAAGTTAAGTTTGGGCATATCGGGGATTCTACGACACTGAAGTGCTGAATGATCTGACTTAGTCCACTGGTCCTCAAGTCTCGTCTTGACCAAAAAACTGTTCCAGCGATACAGACGCGCGAACAATTAGCAGCCTGGAAAAGCCCGACTGGATATACTGCGACAACCCGAGACTCGTGTTAGCTATTCAAAGAATCGAGGAGTCGCAAATATGAACCGATCATTGTCAGTAATCATCATCGTCCTAGGAGCGCTAGTCCTCTGGATTTTGTCGACCGGAATTCCTGGTCTTAACCCATCGTCAACCCAAGCCAAGACTGCTGAATCAACCCAAGATCCGGCAACCCTGGACCGGCGTATCAGTATGTTGGAACAGAGGTTCTATATCGTTGAGAACAGCGTACGCCGGCTCGAACAACAGGTTATTCAACGACCCACTCCGCTGGGAGACCAGCGCGCGGATACCACCGCGCTTCGAGCGGAGCTTGAGCGGTTAAAGGCGCACATCGAAACAGTTGAGTGCGCTGTGGCCAAGCTGGATGAAAGAACACTGTCCGCCAGTGAACGATCTGGCCGCCAGGACAGCGCTTACAAAGATCCATGTCGGTTGAATCCAACTTCACCGTTGCGACTTCCGTCTCGCCCCTAGCCTTGTTTGCGAATTACAGATGCAAGAGGGTTCGACCCAGCTTGAACTAGACAACAAAAAAACGGCGTGAGTGTTCATCACACCCACGCCGTTACTCTTAGTGGCGAGTTAGTTATTCCTGATTGTCCGTTGGCGAACCATCGCTCCCTGCGTCGCCCACTGCTGCGACTAACGGTGGTCGAGTGGGAACGGGGATGTCATGCCCCCCCACGATATCAGGAAACTCCTCGAGGTCCCGATCGCGTGCCTGGTCCATAGTCTCATCGCGATCCACGTCAACGTTACGGTAGTACTCCATACCCGTTCCGGCAGGGATCAACCGTCCCATGATTACGTTCTCCTTCAGACCACGGAGGTAATCGATGCGACCTGAGATTGCGGCCTCGGTAAGCACGCGCGTCGTTTCCTGGAACGAGGCTGCGGAAATGAACGAGTCGGTTGAAAGCGA
>DATBMP010000502.1:0-9924 GCA_036554845.1 Pyrinomonadaceae bacterium | reverse complement strand
TCGTGGGCACTCGCGCGATTAATGTTGACCTTAACGGGTGCAGAAGTCGCGAACGTGGAGTCGGCCGTGCGTTCGATTATCACGTACTTGCGTGGGAGGCTAGCACAGGAAACGAGTGATAGAGGCAGGAGAAGAAACAAGAGGCGGTAAAGCTGATGAGACGGCGCGCGATCTTGTTTCATGCGTGCAAGTGAAAGTTCGTGAAGGCGTTAGCGCCGCGCCGCTGAAATGTGCAATTCGGTGAAAGTACTTGATTTCCAAAAACTTGAACTCAAACTGAAAGAGATGTCCACAGGGTTTTCCACAAGGGTGGTGGAAATCGGAATTGGGAAATTGGAAATTGGAAATTGGAATTTGGAGATTGGGAATTTGGAGATTGGGAATTTGGAATTTGGAATTTGGAATTTGGAATTTGAACCTGCGTTCGCTCCATCAGTTCCTTCATTTGAAACGAACCTCACATACCGTGGAAATCCGCAATCCGCAATCCCAAATTCCAAATTCCAAATTCCAATTTCCAAATCGCCAACCCTCACTCCCCCTCGTCCCACTGCGCGACCATCTCGTATGCACGACCCAGCACCGGTCGCGGCCGTGATCCGTCAGCCTGCCCGATCAGACCCTCGCGCTCCATAATGTCCAGAATCGCCGCCGCGCGACCATAACCAATGCGCAGCCTCCGCTGTAACACCGACGTCGATGCACGTTTCATCTCCACACAAATTCGCAGTGCTTCTTCAAACAACTCGTCATGTTCGCCGCCGGAATCTTCTAAACCAAGCGCTTCCTCGTCGGACTGCGTGATCGTCTCGTCGTAGGCCGGCGGCCCCTGAGTTTTGATGTGATTAACGATACGGCCAATCTCGGTCTCGTCGATATAGGCGCCATGCACGCGAATCAGACGCGACGTTCCCGGCGGCAGAAACAGCATGTCACCACGACCGAGCAGGTGTTCCGCGCCATTAGTGTCGATGATGGTTCGCGAATCGACCTTCGAAGACACACGGAAAGAGATGCGGGAAGGGAAGTTGGCCTTAATCAACCCGGTGATGACGTCAACAGATGGACGCTGTGTTGCGAGGACCAGGTGAATACCAACGGCTCGCGCCATCTGTGCCAGACGAGTAATCGATTCCTCTACTTCGCGGCCAGAGGTCATCATCAGATCTGCCAACTCATCGATAATGATTACGATGAACGGCAGCGGCTTCCATGGCTCGCCAGACTCGTCGTACTCCTTAACCAAATTGCGTCGCATGATCTCCGTGTTGTAGCCATCGATGTTGCGCACGCCCCAGCCCGCCAGGTCGCGATAGCGCTTCTCCATCTCCGACACCGCCCACTTCAGCGAACGGGCCGCGAGTTTCGGATCAGTGATGATTGGCGTCGCGAGATGCGGAATGTCTTCGTAAAGGCCGAGTTCAAGTCGTTTAGGATCGATCAGGATGAACTTAACTTCATCGGGCCGCGCTCGATAGAGAATCGAGACGATCAAGGAGTTCACACCGACAGACTTTCCTGCGCCGGTGGTGCCGGCGATCAGTAGGTGCGGCATCTTTGCCAGATCAGCGACGTAATTCAGTCCGTCGATCGTCTTTCCCAATGCGATGGTGAGTTTGGAGGCCGACTCGCGAAACGCGCGCGACTCAATCACTTCGCGCAGAAAGATGGTTTCACGCCGCGGGTTGGGAACCTCGATTCCGACATGAGGTTTGCCCGGCATGCGATCGATACGCACCGACTCCGCTTTCAGCGCCAAACACAGATCATCGACGAGAGAGACAACACGCGAGTACTTCACTCCAGGATCCGGTTTGAACTCATAGGTCGTTACGACGGGTCCCGGGCAGATGTGTTTGATCTGGCCGGTGACGTTGAACTCCTTACATTTCTCGGCTAGCTTCGTGGCCAGGCTAAGCAGTTCAGCATCGGCCTGTTCGCTATGCGGTGGAGCTTCATTCAAAAACTCTAGTGGTGGCAGGCTATAGTCGGAATAACTGACTCGTTTCGTCGGATCGAAAGGAAGCTTGCCTGTTGCTGGAGCTTCAGCTTTAGTGCGGAGGACGGATGCTCCGCGAACCATCTCCTCGACTTCTGCTTCAGGGTCAATAACTACATTTGGTCCGGGAAAGATCGAGCGCCGGCCTGATCGACTTTCAACAACCGTAGCGCCGGCTGCTGCTGCGGCCGCAACTGTGGCGCGAGCCGGTTCGTTTACCGCGATGGAAACGGCGTTACCGCTCAATGCGCGGGCCTCGGTGTTCATTAGCGACGTTGGCGCCGGGACGGCACCCGCTTCGCTCTCCTTCATAAACTCTGCGACACGTTCCGCCGGAGTTAATGAGCGCTGATCCTTTAAAACCGCGCGCGCAGCCTGTTCCTCAGCTTTCAATGCCTGCTTGGCTTCCTTTCGCAGGCGTGCTTGTTCGCGTCTGGCTACGAGCCAGGTGCGGAACCGTTCGGGAAGCCTGCCGACAAAAGCGAAACGAGTGTTGAGAAGGAGTGTGATGCGTTCGTAGAAGGCGATGAACGAGAAGTTTGTGGCAAGCAACAATCCCGTGGCGGCGATTGCGATGAGAATGATCGTGGCGCCCACCGTGTTCAATCCGCTCGCGAGTAAGCGTGCGATCAGCGTCCCCACCAGGCCTCCTGGTTCAACGCTGAGATCAAAGATGGGAGTCAATCCGGAGATCGATAGCAACGCGGCCGAGGCAAGCACCAGGATCACCAAACCTAGCAGGCGATTGTAAGGCGCGCGAATGCTGCCGGTGCGAAAGCGTCGCCATGCGGCAGCAAAGAGGAGAAGCGGCAACAGATAGGCAGCCAGACCAATTGATTGAAACAGTGCGGCGGCTACGTTGGCACCGATCGATCCGGTCCAGTTTTGGGTTGCAGCTTTGCCAGCTGAGTTCCAGGATGGGTCGTTGGGATAGAAGGCCGCAGACACCAGACACAATGCGAGGAGTAATCCTGACGCGAGTAGTAGGATTGCCAGGATCTCGTTGCGACGACTGTTGTGTGGGGTAATGATTCTGGGCTTCTCTTCAATGCGTGCAGTTGCCATTTGGTACTCCAGAAACCGAAACGTTTAGGGGTCCAACCTCAACGAGTCTTTTCCGTTTCCGAGACCTTAATATTGACGATTGACGATTGCCGATTTCGTTTCGGCGATCTGGTCACATTTAGACCGTGTGTTCCTAATATTCCTTCTTTCTTTAAAACCCGTCCCTAATAGAAACGAAATTGAAAATCGGCAATTGGAAATCGGCAATGACTTCAATCGACAATCAAAAATCGTCAATCTCTTAGGCCGCCTTTTTCGCCAAAAGGAACGCCTTAATAAAATCGTCAATGTCTCCACTCAACACTGCGTCAACGTTGCCCTTCTCCAGTTTCGTGCGCGTGTCTTTAACCAATCGATACGGCGCCAGCACGTAGCTTCTGATTTGTGAACCAAACGAGATATCGGCCTTGTTAGCTTCCAGTTCCGCTGTTTCCGCACGTCGCTTTTCCAGCTCAACCTCGTACAACCGCGAACGCAGCACCTGCATTGCCACGGCGCGATTCTGATGTTGCGAACGCTGGTTCTGACACTGCACAACGATCCCGGTGGGAAGGTGCGTGATGCGCACGGCTGAATCGGTGGTGTTGATGTGTTGTCCGCCGGCTCCGGTGGCGCGGTAGGTGTCAACCCGAAGATCCTTCTCCTGGATCTCAACTTCAATGTTCTCGTCGATTTCGGGATAGACGAAGAGAGAAGCGAACGAGGTGTGGCGGCGGGCCGCTTGATCAAAAGGTGAAATTCGGACGAGTCGATGAACACCGGCTTCGGCAGCGAGTAGACCATACGCGTACTCGCCTTCAACGCGAAAGGTCACGCTTTTGAGTCCTGCTTCTTCACCGGGCTGATAATCCAGAATCTCAGTTTTGAATTCACGTTGCTCGGCCCACTTCAGATACATGCGCAGGAGCATCTCGGCCCAGTCTTGCGACTCAGTGCCGCCTGCACCCGGATGAATGGTGCAGATGGCGTTCAGTTGGTCGTTCTCACCTGCCAACAGCATCTCCGTTTCGGCCAATCCTATATCGTGCTCCAGTCGCTCGAGCAGTGGACGCAGCTCACGTAACGACTCTTCATCCGATTCGGCAAACTCAAACAGAACTCCGGCGTCGGCAATCTGCGATTCAAAGTGTTCCTGGCGTTGAATCTTCTTCTCAAGCAAGCTTCTCTTTTGCAATAACTTTTGCGCTGCTTCCTGATCGTTCCAAAAATCGGGCAGAGATGCTTCTTTCTCGATGCGGTTCAGTTCTTCGCGTCCGGCTGCAACATCAAAGAAACCTCCCGAGTTGTTCAACTCGCGCACGAAGGTCTTCGTAGCTCGTTCTAAAATCCTGAATTGATAAAGTCTCGATCATGCCTTCTCCAAATCTCGATCTGTTGCTGACCGCAGGCGGCGCTGAACTACATACGCGAAGACCACCAAACCCGTAATCATCGTACAGAAGAGCGCAAAAAGATCACCGTTTCTGGTGTAGAAAGTCTTATCAGCGCTTGTGCAGCAGATGGTCCAAACTCGCACTGCTGGTTCAAATACCGGCGTTGGGTCTTTGATCTGGCCCTTCGCATCGATGTAGGCCGTGATTCCGGTGTTGGTTACCCGTAACACTGGACGGCCGTTTTCAACTGCACGAAACACTGCGTTGGCAAGGTGTTGTCTGACCACGGCAGTTCGACCGAGATAACCATCGTTCGAAATGTTGATCAGCACCTCAGCTCCTTCGTTCGCGAATGTTCGCGCGATCGATGGATACGCAGATTCGATGCAGATGAAGACTCCAGCCTTTGCATTGCCAGCCTGAAACAACGTGTAGTTGTTCCCGGGCATGAAGTCGCCAACGATTCCACTTATCAAACTCGCTCCCGGCACCCAGCGCGGCAGCGGAACATATTCGCCAAACGGCAGCAGGCGAATCTTATCATATTGACCGACTAGCTGACCTTCATCATTTATGAGCATCGCTGAGTTGTAGATGCCGTCGTTAGGAGCAAGCTCCTGCGAGTTGAAGAGCACTGAAACTTTGTGTTGTCGAGCAAAGTTAGTAATGAATGCGCGAAACGTTGAATCGCTTCCGTAGGTGAAGTTCATCGGTGACTCGGGCCAGATCACGATCGTGGGAACACCATCGCGTGGCACGTCGCGCAGCGCATTCTCAGTCATCGTGATGTGACGTGTGGTCAGCTCGCGCATCTCCTGGACCGACTTCACCAGATGCATAGGGACGTTTGGTTGCAAGGCAACGATTCGGGCATCGATTCCTCTGTGCGAGCTTGGAGAAACTGGATGACTAACCAATACGGAGATCACCACCAAAAAGAGAACAAGCATTGAGATGGCAATTGCATTGGAGCTCCGTTCAATGAGGGCAAATGCAATCGCGGCGTTGACTGCAACGATCAGAAAACTGACGGCGTAGACGCCTCCCCAACCAGCCGGCTGGATCAATCGTGCCTGAAAGGCCAGTGAGTAGCCGAGCGCGTTCCAAAGTTGTCCGGTGATTCCTAACCTGGCCCATTCAAAAGTGACCCAGAGAAACGGAGCAAGCAGCAACGCTTTGGTCCGCCACACTCGAACAGCCAAGGCGAGCCCGAGTGCAAACAATCCGGGAAACAGACCAACTGCCAGAGCGCCGGGAATGAGCAACAGGTAAGCAACCAGCGTTGGAAGCCCACCGTAATTGATCATCGAGAAGGTGAGCCAGTAGCAGGAAGCATAGAAGAAGACCGCACCGCTCAACCAACCGATTAGCAGCGCATACGCTGGCGCTGGCTTGTTAACAACAATGAATAGGAGCGGAACCAGACCGACAAATACCATTGGCCAGAGGTTGAAATCGGGAAAAGAGAGGATTAGGAGGAAAGAAGAGAGTAGGGCTACGGCAGTCGCGGTTAGGTCAGGGATATCGACCCGCGCTCGCTCCACCAGCGCTGCAACTCTTCTCCGAGTCGATGAGGTCGTTAACGCTTGCTGCATTGCCCGAAGTTTAGCAAAGGCGGAGTCAGTGGTCAGTTGTCAGTTCCTCAGTTGTCAGTTGCTGGCGGTCAGTTGCTATCGGTCAGTCGTTCTGGTTCGGTGTGATTTGTCAGTTCCCAGTGAGAGTTGGCCAAAATATCAGGTTAGGAAGGGTGGTTTACCCCCGTTCCAGCTTTAGCGCCACATCCCATCCTCACAGGTCCCTTGATTTACATGAGATCCTTTTATCTGTGAAGGTAGCGCTAAAGCTGGAACGGGGGTAAACCACCCTTCCTGACCTGACATCTGTGGTGAGTTACCTCTGATTACCAACAATGGACCTCAAGATCGCTAACGACTACAACTAGACCACTAACATCTGACCACTCACCCTGGACCACTACAGCTGACAACGGACCGTTGACAAGAGGCCATTAGAAAATCCCCTAAAAAAATTTTTGTGCAACGGACTTACAACTCAAATAGCGCGCTTGGATCAACCAAAAGAGGCCTTCTTCGACAGAAAACGTCACCCTCGAGTGACAAAATTCGGCGTCAATGTGAACGACGGGCTACGTCATTGTGATTACTTCGGTCAACCCGAGTTAACACCAACTTTTGGGGCGGTATCCTAAAAGAGGAAGAACCCAACCATTTCTGGCTGGGTTCAATATCGGAGGGAGAACTAAAGGGTCGCTCGGCGGGTGGCTGGCGCAGCGGCAGGCGGCGCTCAGAGGGGTGATGGCGGCGGGGGCACGGCTTGTAATCCTTAGCTTCCGTGCGTGCCGACCTACTCTTGAGCACGTGTCATGCCAGACGAACCGTTCCTGGAAACTGAGCTTCGTCGTTCCAGATCGTTGTCAACTTTGGTTGACGTGTCGGTCTCGATGAAAAGGATTTGCCAACTCTCAATCAGCCTGAAGGATGTGCGGAATAACTGTTCACCAAAGGGGAAGAACCCGGTCATTTCTGACCGGGTTCAATATCGGAGGGGGCTCTGAAGGGTCGCTCGGGGGGTGGCTGGCGCAGCGGCAGGCGGCGCTCAGAGGGGTGATGGCGGCGGGGCACGGCTTGTAATCCTTGGCTTCCGTGCGTGCCGGCATTTCCTAGAGCATGTCGTGTGCCACGCGACAGATATTTTTTGGAATGTTGCGGAGCGAGTTCCTGGTAGAAGGCGAGTTGAGTTACAGGATTTCAACGAGAAGTAAGTGGTCCTGAGTTCCCGTTACTACGACTTGTGAAAGGGTGTTGACCGAACTGCCGTCCCTGGACCGCGCGACCCACATTTCGCCGTTGAGAAGTACGGTGCCTTCAGGATTAAGGGTGGAGTGCACGAGGGCAGTAGCACCTATCAGTCGTTGGTTCAGCGAACGCTTCTTTCGCTGGGAAAGATAGAGGAGTGTGACCAGCGAGATGATGATTAGAGTTAGGAGGTAGAGCATTAGGTTATTTCACAATTGGCGATTGGCGATGACGATTGACTAGTGTCGATTGACGATTTTCAATTGTCGATTGACGATCCGCTTGTCGATTGACGGCTCTGCCGCATCCCTTGCGGTAAGGCTTTACCTTACCGGAAGTGCCTTGAAAAAAGGCTATGCCTAAGCCCGCCGGCAGTTAGGCGCAGCCTGAAAAGTTGTGGAACGTACGGTAAGGCAAAGCCTTACCGCAAGGGATGCGGCAGAGCCGTCAATCGCCAATCGACACTCGTCAATCGACAACCTCAATTCCTCCCCATCGTCACCTGTCTCTGCAGCGCGATCGCTTCCTGGTTGTTAGGATCGATTGTCATCGCACTTGTCGCATACTTCGTCGCCTCGCCACGATCGCCTCGTTCCAGGAAGATGCGACCCAACAGAATATGCGCATCAATCAACTTCGGATCCCAGAAGATCGCCGTCTTCAATGCCGCAATCGCCGCTTCCTGATCACTGCGACGTTGATTAATGCGCCCGCTCAACAAGTAGGCCTCGGCATTCGTCGGCTCATTCGTCAACACGCGATGCAACTCAGTCAACGCTTCGTCATCTCTGCCTTCCTGGTAAAGCCCACGGGCTTTAACCAGAAAATCCTGAGTTGGTGAACCGGCATCGACGTTTGCTGCCGTGGCGCGTCGTCTCATCAGATCAGAAACGTCGTCGCGGTTCAGAACATCTCGCATCCTCAATGCGATTCCGTTGGTAGTTTGGGACTTTTGCCATTCAGTCTGCCACTTCGCATACGAGCTCTGAAGGTATCGTCGCGCCTGATCGTCGGCCGCGTTTGCTGCCTCAGATTTGCCAAGCTTCTCGAGTGACTTAGCGAACAGAAAATAAGCTTGTCCATCGCGAGGGTCCGCTGTAATTACAGGTCGTAGTTGATCAGCCGCTTCGGCGTACTTGCCGGCAAGGAACAGCGCATAGGCATAGTTGAAATGGACCATCTGATCATCGGTTGCGGATTCAGCTGCCCGTGCGAGAAAAGATGAGCCTTGCTCCAGCAAACGGTTCTTCTCTTCGTTCTTCTTCTCCCCACGTGCAGCCTGAACTGCGATCGCACCGGCATTGTTGTAGACACCGATTAATGGCATGTCCGATGACAGCGGAACGATTGCCGCCAGTGCGTGGCCAAACTCTCCCATCCGGTAATAACCGAGACTTGCATAAAAAGCGGCTTCAGCGTAATGCGGATCCTTCTTCTGCAGTTTTGTGAAATACTCGGTAGCCTCTTTCCACTTTCCGTCGGTCATGTAGTAACGCCCGAGTTCAAAAGCAGCTTGCGGATAGACGGCGCCACCATTCGCTTCAGCGTAGTAGTGCATGGCGTTCTTCAGGTAGTTCTCGCGCTTTTCATCGCGATCGTTTAACTGAACGCCCTTCACGTAGGCTTCAAATGCTTTTTGTGGAATCTTTGTCGCTTCCTGGACCTTCTGGTTTTGCGAGAAGGGAAGCGCTTTGTCGCGCTGATAAAGAATCTGATAAGCGAGGCGACCATGAATGTTCTGCAAGGTTGTCAATGGACCACCAAAATCGAACTGCCGGGTGGCCCAACCCCCATCGTAGAGTTCGCCCAGCGTGCGGCCCTCATTTACTTTCACGACGCGCGCAGTGACCTGCACATAAGCTTCGCCGGGTTCCTTATCTTTGCTTTTAGGATTTGGCTGCGCGAGCGTGATTGAGTAAGTGCCAAGCACCACCATCGTCGCCTTTGCCTCGCGGGCGAGTTTGATTGCTGTCGCGCGAGATGGGATAACGACTTCCGGGACCCGCAGTTTCTGATAAGCGAGCTGCCGTTCGTCGGTCGAGACCACGATCAAGCCTGGTGTGGCGAGCAATTCAGAGATAGCGTCAGCGAAACTCTCACCAACCCAGTTGAATTCGGGACGTGCGGAGGTGTTCTCAAAGGGCAGAATCATCACCACATCGTTGGCCGGTTGAGTGTTTTGAGCGACTACCTGATGACTTGAACTAGTCCAGATGAGGAGCGCAAAGAACAGCGTAAAGTATTTAGTTGTAATAGTTTTCATCATACTGAGTGGTGCAAAACCCGGATTTTGATGCGGTTATCTTAACAGCGGTTGGTCAGGTTGCGAATTGAATGGGGGTCGGTGGTCAGTAAGGCATAGCCTGATATTTAGGTTGTAATAACGGTAAGCCGCAGGCTTGGGTGCGGCAGAGCCGTACCCAAAAAGACTTTTTGTGCAAGGCCCAGTCAGTACCACCCCGCGGTAGCTGGTGGATCGTTACCTTGCCGGTTGCCGATTGGATTGGCATCAATCGTCAATCATCAATCGGCAATCCACAATGTCTCGCCTGACAACTAACACCCATTCGCCGTATATTCTTCTTAGAATCCTTTCAAGCAGAGGCCTCTAAATGACCTGGATCAAAACCATCGGAATTGACGAAGCCGACGAAGAACTCAAACAGGCAAT